>JAOAFK010000091.1 GCA_026416315.1 Syntrophorhabdaceae bacterium
GGTGTAGGGATGGATGAGGCAACAATAGGAAAGATATTCGAACCATTTTTTACAACAAAGGAGATGGGTAAAGGTACAGGCCTTGGTTTGACAACAGTATATGGTATAGTGAAAAATCATAAAGGTATAATAGATGTAAAAAGTGAGTTGGGCAAGGGCTCGACATTTATAGTTTATCTCCCTGTTTCACAAAAGATAAGTGAAGTGGGCATTGTTATGCCAGAACTCAAAAGAGAAGGCGGTAAAGCAATACTCCTTGTAGACGATGAAAAGGTAATACTTGAGGTGGGAAAAGAGCTCCTTGAAGTATTAGGATATAAGGTATTGACTGCAGAAAATAGTTTTGACGCTGTAAAAATCTATATGGAGAGAATGGATGAAATCGACCTTGTGATACTTGATATGATAATGCCTGTGAAGGATGGAGAGGAGACCTTTGAAGAACTAAAGAAAATAAACAAAAATGTAAAGGTGTTACTTGCCAGTGGTTATAGTGTTGATAAGGCTACGGAACGTATTATGGAAAAAGGATGCAGTGGTTTTTTACAGAAGCCCTTCAATCTAAATGAACTTTCAGTTAAAATAAAAGAAATTCTTGGAGAATAAAAAAACACAGTTATTTATAAACATAGATGCCCCCAATTATGGGGTCTACTCCATGACGCTCTAAAACAATATTCAAAATCCTTTCATTTATGGTTATGCCTTTTGGCATAATCTTTACACCTGTCAAGGAGAATACATCCTCTGCTACAACCATTCCTGGTTTTAACTCTTCAACAGGGATATTTATTATTTCCCTTGAAATGTCCATCTTATTTTCTATGAGATAGTTTAATAGATATGATGCTATTACAGGATCCAATATTGAGTTCATGGATTGCCTAATAGCCTCTTTTGTTTCTTCGTATGTGGAGCCTGCCATAGTCAATTCATCGATTAATGTTATTGCCCTCAGGATCTTTGCTCCGATAGGTATTTCATCCTTTTTAAGCCCATCTGGTTTACCTGAACCGTCGTAATTTTCAAGCTGATGATATATGTATTCTGCAGCTTCTTCATATCCTGTTATGGACGAAACTATTACAGAACCTATAACAGGATATTGATTATACGCCTCAAGTTCTTCCTGTGTTAACATCTTAGGGCATAATGCCATTATCTTATGGGGAATCCCCACCTTTCCTATTTCATGTAACTGTGCACCAAAGATTATCTTTCTTTTAGTTTCTTCATCTAAACCCAATTTTTCTGTGATATATGCAGCAATACTCCTTGCCATATCAGAACGCTGCTTCGCCTGGGGTATATTGATCTCAATTATCTTTAATAGCACATATAGTATCTCTTTAAAATTTCTTTTAAGCTGTTCATTAGCAATTCTTAACCTCTCCTTCTCAATTAGGAGTTCATTTTGAAGGGATTTAATCTTTAAAAATGCCTTTATTTTTCCTTCTAATACCTTCAGAGAGATATTCTTTTCAATGTAATCATCAACACCTGTTTCAAGACCTTCAACCTTTTTTTCTACGCTTGTCTCGGCGGTAAGAAGTATAAATATAACATTTGATAGTTCAGGATTGCTTTTAATATCTCTACAGAATTCAAGACCGTTTTTGTTTGGCATATAGTAGTCACTTATAATAATATCAGGTTTTACCTTCTGGGCAATAGTGAGGCCATCCATTGCATTATATGCTTCAAAAATTCTATATTCTTTATTCCTCGAAAGAAGTCCTTTCAAAATATTAACTGCTGACTTCTCATCATCTACTATGAGTATGTTATAAACATTATTATTCATTTCTTTACTTCTGTTTTTTCCGCAACGTTTATTAAATTGGGTTTAGGAATTGCTACGATTATGGCTACTCGCCTATTGGCAAAATCATCTGGTTTATCTGGGTGTTTTAGCATCCTGTCTGCATATCCCCTAATACCTATTATTTGCTCCTTCTTTACACCGGATTCTTCAAGTATCTTTCTTGCTGCATTTGCCCTATCTGCACTTAATTCCCAGTTTGAATAACCCGGTGATATATAAGGTTTTGCATCTGTGTGACCCTCTATGATTATCTTGTTTTTGAGTGTTGCCAACTCGCTGGCAATCATTTTTAAAAGCTTTACTGTATCAGGTTTTACCTTTGCGCTCCCTACATCAAAAAATAGACCTTCAGAGTTTTCAATGAGTTCAATCTTTAAGCCATCTTCATTCACACTGAGTTGTATTTTGTCTTTAAATTTTTCTAAACCAGGGGTAGATGAGATTATATTTTCTATTTTTTTACTTTCAGTATTGAGCTTTTGTATCTCATCCTTTATCTTTTCTAATTCATTTTGAAAAGCCTTGAAGGCATTATCCTCTGATTTTGTACCTTCCTTTGGAAATAAAACAGGGGTTGGCGTTTTTGATACACCAGTGTGAATGCCACTTCCACCAATAAAAATTGTTGGATCCTTGAAGTATGCTGCGATGGCCTGTTTGATCCCGCTATTTTGACTCACTATCCATAACACAATGAACAATGCCATCATGGCAGTAACAAAATCAGCATATGCGACCTTCCATGCACCACCATGATGACTACCATGGCCTTTCTTTTTTACAATAATCTTAACAGGGATATCGTGTTTTGTTTCGTTCATTTTGTTCCCTTTACATAGGTTTCCATTTCTTGAAATGACGGCCTGAAATCAGAGGCTATGGCCCTCCTTGCAAATTCCACTGAAAGAATGGGGTTTAGTCCTTTGGCTGCGCAGATGATACCTGATTTTATAACATGAAAAATGCGGGTATCATCGTCATTGGACAGATCCAGATTTGTAGCCAAGGGTTGTATAAAACCATAAGAGGCAAACACACCAAGAAATGTGCCCACAAGGGCTGCCGCAACCTTGTGGCCTATCTCTTCAGGAGGACCATTAATGGCCTGCATGGTTATTACAATTCCCAAGACTGCTGCAACAATACCGAGTCCTGGTAAAGAATCACCAATTTTTTGGAGTATCATACCAGGTTTTGAGCCCTCATGATGATGGAGCTCAATATCTGCATCCATGAGCAGTTCAATCTCATGAGGAGGCACACCACCCATAATCACAAGTCGTAAGGTATCGGATATAAATTCTATTAAATGATGCTGGCTCAAAAATTGTGGATAGTTTTTAAAGACACTGCTTTCAGAAGGTCTCTCGATGTGTGATTCAATGGCAATTAAGCCGTCTTTTCTTATTATATTGAATAACTCGTACATAAGCCTTAAAAGGTCAAGATAAGTTTGTTTTGTCGTCTTTGTGCCTTTTAATGATTTGATTATATTGTTTATAATCTTTTTCAATATTGTGCTGGGTGTGGATATAAGAAGGGCCCCTATAGCAGAACCACCTATAATCATAAATTCCGCAACCTGAATCAATACAAGCACAGGACCGCCTTCTAATATAAAACCACCTATAACAGAAACTATGACTACAGCAATACCTACAATTGTAAGCATTGTTCTTTCCCTTTCTTATATATTAAATAAAAATTAGGCCATTTTTGCATCGAAAGGTCTCTTATCAATTACCATAGCCCTTAAGTTATTTATTCTATTTTTCCAACCTTTTAAGTAATTTCCAAAAATATCCGGTCTTTTTTCTGAAAGCCTGATGTATCTCTGTTCTCTCATATTCAAAAATTTAACAATATCACCACCTGATTTCTCAAGAAGTTTTTTCGCCATAGCCGGCGAATTCACATATGTATCGAAATAGACAAGGCTTAAAGGATAAGGTAAACCTGATGCACCTGATTTATCCCATATTTTCTTGTAGATAACCCTTGCCTGTTCTTTTGTCAAATCCTTTATATCACCTTTATATCCATAATTATATGCTGTTGTTTGTAAGATACCAAATTTAGATGATTCATTTTTCAGCCCATCTTGTTTGACAAGTTTCTCCCCTTCATGTTTCAGGACAAAATCAAGGGCAATCTCAAAATTAATATCTCCATCCAAATGGTAATTGTGTATTTGATGAGAAAAAAATGGATCATTTATGTCCTTTTTGCACTCGTTTTTCTGTAGTGTTATTTTTTCCATACTGGTTTTTAAGAGACTTTCAAAATTTATCCCATTTGTTCGAGATTGTCCTGAAAAACTATTCTTTCTCTTTTCTATGATTTTAGATAATATTATCATGTCCAGTATTTCAGCATACAAACTCATAAACTATCTTTTTGCAAAATCTATACCATTATCTTTTATCAATTCTTATATTCATATTTTTGAGCATGTCCCATGAGTTTTTCCTGTCGTCTTCTGTCTGGTCTTTTTCTTTATTAATATCAGTGCTTCCAATTGTATATACAGTCTTTTCCCTATCTCTTTTTATATCTATTTCTTTTTTTTCAGCATCTCCATATGCATTTATGAAAAAAAAGGCTAACAGAAACAAAGAAAAAATGAATATTCTAAAAAATTTCAAAATAACCCTCCTTATAAATATTATCGGCTTTTGTGGAATTAAATTAAATTTTTTTTAAAAAATGCTTAAGTTTAATTGTCCAGATAACGATAAATAATTTTAGAAAATTTTTAAAATTAAACTGGAGGGATCACTATGAATGTCCTCGTAGTAGATGATTTTTCCACCATGAGAAAAATTATTAAAAATGTGTTGAAGCAAATCGGTATTGAGAGTGTCATAGAGGCTGAAAATGGAAAGATGGCGCTGGAACTTTTAAAGAAGGAGCAGATAGATCTCATAATTAGTGACTGGATTATGCCAGAGATGACGGGCATTGATTTTTTAAAGGCCTGCAAAAGCGAGGAAAACACGAAAAAAATTCCCTTCATAATGGTAACCGCTGAAGCACAGAAAGGAAATATCCTGGAGGCCATCAAATCAGGAGTTGATAACTACATTGTGAAGCCCTTTACACCTGAAAAACTTCAATCAGCTATCGAAAAGGCAAAAGAAAGAGTAGGAAAATAGTTTTGGAGGATATCATGGATGTGCAATATATAAACCCGTTTATTGTTGCTGCCCAGGTGGTATTTAAAACAATGTTGGGTATTGATGTAAATATGGGAAAGCCTGAATTAAAAAACACATGCGTTACCTCTGGAGATGTAACGGGAATAATGGGACTTGCAGGAGATAAAAAGGGTACAGTTGCCATTAGTTTCAGGGAGCAAGGCGCAAAATATATCTATAAGACTTTGATAGGTGATGAATGTGAAACAATAAACCAGGATGTGGTGGATGCCGTGGGAGAGATTACGAACATCATTTCTGGCCAGGCAAGAAAGGAGTTTGAAAAAAAGGGGATAAATTTAAATGCAGCAATACCTATGGTGATTGTTGGAAAACAGGTGGAGATGAATTTTATAACAAAACTGCCCATTATCTCGCTCCCATTCTATTTTGCCATAAATAACGGCCATACAGGAGAAAAGGAGGTTATATATATAGATTTTTCATTTGAGTAAGAAGATTGTGATTCATAACAGTCATTAAGGCAGCTTTTTTTAATGTCAAATTATTGACACAAATTTATCAAAAAAATTTATTGTTTTTTTGATCCCGTATTAACTTCCAGTAATGATTAAATTGTTTATAATAAAGTATTTTAATAATTCACGACGCTCCTTGAGATTTAGCTTGAAATAATTATTGCTCTCCATTAAAATCCCTATAATCTCCCTGATTAATTCCAGAGCTTGTGTCGTCACCTGTGTATTCATAACATTATTATCGACCTGTTTTGTAAAAAATTAAATAATGTGAAAATTTGAACTTAACCAAATACTTTACAAAATGTCTAAAATCTTTTAATCTTTTTATTTAGAATGTCTGTGTCTAAAGAAGAGGAAAAAACAAAGGGCAAAATAATAATTGTAGATGACGAAGAAAGCGTCCTCACACTTCTTACGGAATTTTTAAGGGAAAATGGTTATGAAGTGGATCCCTTTTCGGATAGCAAAGAGGCCCTTTCTGCACTTAAAACAGGGTTATATCAGGTATTAATTACTGATATGGCAATGCCAAAAATAGATGGGCTACAGCTTATAAGTTATATCCAAAAAGAATATATCAATACATTAGGTATAGTGATAACAGGTTATGGTACCCTTGAGAATGCCATAAATGCCATGAGATGCGGTGCCTTTGATTATATACTAAAGCCTTTTAAATTAGAGGATATCCTTACAATTCTTGAATCCGCCATGTATTATCACAACTTGATGACCACAGGGGGACTGAATCAAAAACTTTCTTCAAAGGCAAATGTGATGAAAAGGTTTTCTCAAAGTAGGTTGCTCCTTGAAAATGCCCTCCTTAAAGAAAGGCTTAAAGAAAAATATAGGTTTGACAATATAATAGGTATAAGCTTTGGGATGCAAAAGGTATTCGAGCTTATAGAAAAGGTCGCTGAAACGAATGCCACAGTGCTCATAACAGGTGAAAGTGGTGTGGGAAAAGAACTCGTTGCAAAGGCCATCCATTATAATTCTTTAAGAAGAGATAACCCCTTAGTTGTTGTGAACTGTGGAGCAATCCCTGAAAATCTTTTAGAGAGCGAACTTTTTGGTTATGAAAAAGGAGCATTCACAGGCGCGTATAATACAAAATATGGAAAGTTTGAGATAGCAGATAAGGGGACAATTTTCCTTGATGAGATAGGCGATATGAGCCTTGCCCTTCAGGTAAAGCTTTTAAGGGTGCTTCAAGAAAAAACCTTTGAAAGGATAGGAGGTTCAAGGTCAATAAAAGTAGATGTTAGGTTTATAGCAGCAACCAATAGAGATTTAGAGCAGTTAGTAAAAGAAGGTAAGTTCAGGGAAGACCTCTTTTACAGACTCAATGTGGTGCCCATCCATATTCCACCTCTTAGAGAAAGAAAACAGGATATACCTTTATTGATCAATTATTTTCTTGAACAATCAAACCGTTTAAATGATGCAAACGTGGAAGGATTCGACGAAAGTGCCCTCGAGGTTTTAATGGCATACAATTATCCTGGAAATGTGAGGGAATTGAACAATATAGTGGAGAGGGTGGTTGTCCTAAAAAAAAGAGGGGTGGTTACAATAGATGACCTTCCTGAAAAATTATGGTCTTTAAGAGAGAAAGAGGAACAGATAGATATACAGAAAGGATACGAGACCCTGGTTACGGAATTCGAAAGGGCAATCATAATGAAAGCTCTTAAAGAAACAAAGGGTGTGAAAAGCAAGGCTGCAAGCATCTTAAACATGAACAGGACAACCTTGATCGAGAAAATGAAGAGGCTGGGCATGGATTAATTTTTTGTCAATAATTTGACAACCCCCAAGGGTTTTTTCTATTAACCTTACAAGCAAGTAATCCAATCCATTAAAAGAAAATTTTTGGTATGTAATTTGCATTATTTATTTCTATGATGATACCCGAGACAGAACTTTTGAAAGACGCCTTTTCTGAATTTACAAAGGCTTCGGATTCCATAATCAACTATTACCATGTCCTTGAAACACAAATTAGGCTCTTAAAGGATGAAGTAGAAAAAAAGAATAAAGAACTTGAAAGGGCAAGGGAGTATTTAGAGAATATTCTAAATTCCATACCATTGGGTATCATTGTGTATGACAAAAAATCCATATCTTTTTCAAACAAGGCAGCTGATAAATTGAATTTTGAAAGCATACTCGTCAGTGAAAATATAAATGATGAAAAGGCAGGGCTTGTGAAAAATGGAAAAGGATATTACAGGTGGAAGAAAGATAATCTACAGAATGGTTTTAAAAATAAAGAAGTTCTAATAATTGAAGATGTGACAGAGTTTGAAAAGATGAAAGAGAGGCTTGAAAGGGATGAAAGACTAAAGGCCATGGGTGAGATGGCGGCTCGTATTGCCCATGAGATAAAAAATCCTTTAGGTAGTATGGAGCTGTTTCTTACCATGCTTTCTGAGGGGAAGAAAAAGTCAAAAGTTAAAAAATATGTGGAATCCATAAGATACGGTATACAGACAATAGACAGGATAATAAATAATATACTCTCCTATACAAGACCTAAAACACTTGCATTACGGGAAGAAAAGATAGGGAGGGTTGTTGAAGAGATACTTGATTTTATGAGGCTTTCTATTGAATCAAGAAATATTTCAGTTGTTTTAAATATTGAGTATAAAGGAAGTTTGGTTTTTGATCCCGATATGATGAAGCTTGTCATTATGAATTTTATTAGCAATGCCATTGATGCCATAAAGGGCAAGGGGATGATAAGGATAGATATTAAAGAGGATAAAAACAATATAATCATTGTAATAGCAGATAATGGTTGTGGAATGAACGAAGAGATCAGAAAAAACATATTTAATCCCTTTTTTACTACAAAGGACAAAGGCGTTGGGTTAGGTCTTTTTATAGTTCATAACATAGTCCAGGCACATAGTGGTTATATTGAGGTAGATTCAACTGAGGGTGCTGGCTCTACATTTACAATATATCTTCCTAAGGAAAGGAAAATATGAAGGCAAATGTCCTTGTAATAGATGATGATTACCATATGAGGCTTGCCTTAAAAGAGATTTTATCCAAGGCAGGTTATACTGTTTCCACTGCGGAAAACGGCATGAAGGCAATAGACGAGATAGGGAAAAAGGTATTTGATTTGATCATCACAGATGTAAAGATGCCCCATCTAAATGGTATTGACCTTTTAAAATACATAAGGAAAGAACATCCCTTGTTGCCTGTTATACTTATTACTGCCTATGGAACCATTCAGGATGCAGTGACTGTAATAAAGGAAGGTGCATTTGATTATATTCAGAAGCCTTTTACAGCAGAGTCTCTTTTCAATACAGTAAAACGTGCCCTCGGTGGCACAAATGGTAAAATTATTTATGCTTCTGCTGCTATGAGAGATGTGCTCCTTAAGGCAGGAAGGGTGGCAAGATCGGATGTAACGGTTTTAATTCAGGGTGAGAGTGGGGTGGGTAAGGAATTGATATCCCGTTTTATCCATGAGGCAAGCGATAGGGCAAAAAATCCCTTTGTCCCTGTAAATTGTGCAGCATTACCTGAAAACCTTCTTGAAAGTGAACTATTTGGATACGAGAAAGGGGCCTTCACCGGTGCAAACAACAGAAAGATGGGTAAGTTTGAACTTGCAGATAAGGGGACAATACTCCTTGATGAGATTACAGAAATGGATATAAGGCTTCAAGCAAAGCTTTTGAGGGTATTGCAGGAAAAGGAGATAGAAGTAATAGGTTCAAAATTTCCCAAAAAGGTAGATGTGAGGGTGATTGCTACAACAAATAGAAATATTTTAAAAATGGTAAATGAGGGAAAATTCCGTGAAGATCTATTTTATCGACTGAATGTATTTCCCATATACATTCCACCTTTAAGGGAAAGAAAAGAGGATATACCTGAACTTGTGGCACACTTTCTCCGAAAGCATTCAAAAGGCATGGATGTGAGTATAAGCGAAGATGCTATGGAATTTCTAATGAATAAAGAATGGCGTGGTAATGCACGAGAGTTAGAAAATGTCATAGCAAGGGCATGTATCCTGTCAAATTACTCTGTAATAAAATTGACACATTTAAAAGAGATGAACATCAACAATTCGGCTGAAATTCATCCAAAAGGTTCAATAAAGGAAATGGAGTTAAAACTTATATTTGATGCATTAAAAACCTGTAATGGTAACAAGACAAGGGCTGCCTCCCTTCTTGGTATTACGGCAAGGACTTTGAGAAATAAAATAAAGGAATATAAAGAGATGGGAATTTTATTAGAGAAAGAGGTTGACTATGGATGTAATTGATTTTGTTGAGAAGGCATTAAATATAAGGTCTTTTTACCATAAGATAATCGCGGGAAATATTGCAAACGCCGAGACTCCGCATTATAAAGAAAAGGATATTGATTTTCAGAAAGAACTTGAAAAGCAACTTTCTGGTATAAAGACCTTCGATGTAGTGGAAAAAACTGAAAATGAAGGAATAAGCACCCTTGATGGCAATACAGTAAACATAGAATCACAGATGGTAAAACTAAATGAAAATAGCATGGTCTACAGTGCCCTTGTGCATCTGATTTCGAAAAAATTTTCCATCATGCGTTATCTCATAAACGAAGGGAGGAGATAGGATGAGTCTTCTTGATATATTAAAGATTGGGGCATCAGGATTAAAAGCACAGAGGATAAGGATGGAGACCATTGCAACAAACCTCGCAAATATACATACCACGCGTACAGATGAAGGCGGTCCATATGCAAAAAAAGAGGTGGTTTTCAGAACAACAGATGTATCGGAAAAAAATGAATTCGGAAAGATTCTTTCTGAAAAAATAGAAGGTGTAAAGGTCGAAGAGATTACAAAAAGTAATAAAAATTTTGAAAAGGTATACGATCCAGGGCATCCTGATGCAGACAAAGAAGGATATGTGACCTATCCAAATGTGAATCTCATGGAAGAAATGGCGGATATGATCTCTGCCACAAGGTCTTATGAGGCAAATATAAATGTCATCAATACAACAAAAGAGATGTTTATAAAGACACTCGATATAGGAAAGTAGGAGGGAATTATGAAGGTCGAAACATTTCAGTTACCCCAATTTCCTGAAAACAATAAAATAAATGAGAAAAAGACATCTACATCTTTTACAGAGATTTTAAAAGAATCCATAAATAAAGTAAGTGCCCTTGAGAAAGAGGCAGACGAGGAGATAAAAAAACTCGCAACCATGGAAAATAAAGACATCCATACGACCATGATTGCCGTAGAAAAGGCAGATATGACCTTTCAGCTCATGATGCAGATAAGGAACAAGATAATAAGTGCCTATGAAGAGATCATGAGGATGCAGGTATAGTCATGGCACAGCTTGAGTCTCTTACTACCAGTTTAAAAAGTTTTATAAAGACAACACCAAAGGGCAAACTATATTTATATCTTTTTATCCTTATTGCAGTAATAGGTGGTTCAACCGTGGGATTAACGCTTATCCAGAAGGAGAACTACCAGCCTCTCTTTTCAGGCCTAAATATGGAAGATGCCTCTATGATTGTGACAAAATTAAAAGAACTTAAAGTTCCTTACAAACTAGGTTTAGGTGGAACTGTTATTTATGTACCTAAAGAAAAGGTAAACGAGATACGATTGAGCCTTGCATCCCAAAATGCCCTTCCAGGAAATACTGGGGTTGGCTTTGAATTATTCGATAAAACCAATTACGGAATGACTGAATTCATGCAGAATGTGAACTATAAAAGGGCAATACAGGGAGAACTTGCTCGTACCATAAATCAGATGCCTGAGGTAAAATCATCAAGGGTTCATATTGCAATACCTGAAAAGACACTTTTTACTGATAGAGAGAAAAGCGTAACAGCATCCATATTTTTGAATTTAAAGCCCGGCAGAATGCTTTCAAAGGAACAGGTTAATGGCATTGTACTATTTGTGGCGGGAAGTATTGAGGGCTTAAAGCCAGACAATGTAACTGTCATTGATTCTTCTGGAAAGATACTTTACAAAGGCGGTGATAGCAGTTCTCCTATAGTCTTAACAGGTCATCAGTATGAACTTCAAAAAAATATAGAGAGAAAGATAGAAGAATCCATAAAATCCATGCTCGATGCTTTTATACCAGCAGGAAAATCTATTGTCAGGGCAAGTGTAGAGCTCAATTTAAAGAAGGTTGAGGTGTTGGAGGAAGAATACAATCCTGAAAAGGCAGTGGTAACAGCATCAAAAAAGAGCATGGAAAAGGTTACAAACAAATCAGGGAAACCGGGTGGTGTTCCAGGCGTTGCATCCAATATAAACCCTCCACAGAAGAATATAGAAGATGAAAAGATCACAGGTTCTGAAAGACAGGACGAACAGAAGACCTATGAGTTGAGTAAGGCCATAAGAAAGATAGTGGAACCATATGGGGACATCAAAAAGATTTCCCTTGCTGTGGTTGTTGATGGTAAATACGAAAAGGTGAAGGAAGGTAAGAAGGAGGTGCTCAGATACACCCCCAGGTCACAGAAGGAGATTCAGGATATCAGAAATCTCGTGGCAAGGGCAGTGGGATACAGTGAAGAAAGAGGGGATAAGATAGAGGTCTTAAACATTCCTTTTGAGACAGAACCCCTTGCAGATGAAAAACAGGAAGGTTTCATAAGCAGAGATATAATATTTGACCTAACAAAATATGCATTTTATCTTGTCATAGCCCTATCAGTGATATTTTTTATAGTGAAACCAATTATAAATCTATTTAAGGAAAGACCCGTTTCTATTTCTATGAAAGAAGCAGAAAAAATAAAAGATATATATATGGGTGGGCAGAAGGTAGGTGAGGATAAGGCAGGTCTCGTTCAGGGAGCAGGAGAAGCACCAAGTCTTGCAAGTATGCAGCCGGCGATTGCAAATGCCCTTCAGGATAAGGAGCTTGTGAAACTTATAATAAAAGAATGGGTAAGGCAGGGTAGCTAATGGATACAGCAAATATATCAGGTATCAGAAAGGCTGCAATTCTCTTACTTACAATGGATGAGCAACTTTCAAAAGAGATACTTAAAGATTTTGAAAAAGAAGAGATTGAGGCAATAGGTAAAGAAGTGGCAAAATTGAAGTTTATACCAGAGAGTGTTGTAAAACAGGTGCATGAAGAGTTTTTAAGTAATATTAGAAAGGTTGGCCAGGTAATAATTGATGGTCAGACGAGATTTAAGACGCTTGTTAAGAAGAGTTTAGGTGATGAAACAGCGGAAACTTATCTTCAGGCAATAGAATCAGGTGGAGGGACTCCAGGTGATTTTGTAAAGACATGTGATCCAAGACTCCTTGCCACAAACATAAAGGGTGAACACCCTCAGACAATAGCGCTAATTGTATCCCTTCTGCCGCCGAAAAAGGCCTGTGAAGTAATAGGTGCACTACCAGGAAATATTCAGGGTGATGTGATAACCAGGATGGCAAATTTAGGAAGGGTTGATAAAAACATACTGTTAGATGTGGAAGATATAATCAGGGAACAATTGCAGGATCTTGGGGGTGGAGAAGAAAGACAGATGGGTGGCGTTAGTGCTGTGGCAAGTATATTAAACCAGATGGATAAAAAGAAAGAGGCAGAACTTCTGAGTTCAATTGAAGATGCCAATCCTGAACTTGCCCAGAGAATAAGACAGTTGATGTTTACATTTGAAGATTTAATAAAGCTCGACAACAAGAGCATCCAGACCCTTTTAAAAGAGGTTACATCAGAAGAATTAGCCATTGCATTAAAGGGTGCATCTGATGCTATAAAAGAAAAGATATTTTCCAATATGTCCGAGAGGGCCTCTGCAATGTTAAAAGAAGATATTGAATCAATGGGTCCTATAAGACTGTCAGAGGTGGAACAGATGCAGACAAAGATAGCATTAACGGCAAAGCGACTGGAGGCAGAGGGTAAAATCATCATAACTGGCGAGAATGAACAGTTCATCTAAAATCGAGCCATTAATATTAAGATCCATAGATGAGATTGAAGAAGATCAACCAACGGAAAACAGGGCATTTATATCCTTTTTTCAGGAAAGAATTCATGATAACCAAATAGAATCAAATATAGATAACGAATTAAAGGAACATAAAAAAGAAGTAGATATAGAGGCACAGGTAAGAAAGATCTTTGAAGACGCATACAGAGAGGGAGAGAGAGCAGGGTTCGAGATGGGTATGAAGAAGGCAGAACCCATTATAAAGAGGCTAAACAGAGACCTTGCAAGTATAGAATCTTTCAAAGAGGAGATGTTAAGACGTGTGGAGGAGATGGCCATTGAGCTCTCCCTTTATTTTACTGAGATTTTAGTTTTAAAGGAATGCACTAAACACAGGGAAACTTTGGTAGATATGATAAAAAGGGCCCTTGAGATATGCGAGGATAGAACTGACATAAAGATCAGGATGAGAAGCGATGATATCAAGTATATTTCAGAAGAAAATATAAAAACATTGAATATAGTGCCCGATGATACAATTGATGAGCCTGGTTTTATTATTGAAACAAACTTCGGTGAAATTGATGGAAGGATTTCGTCTCAGATGGATGAATTGAAAAAATATTTTTTTGAAAAGGGAAAATGTGAATGAGTTTTTTGATGGTATCAAGGAATCATTAAAAAACATATACCCTTATAAAATTTACGGTAAAGTAAATCAGGTAGTGGGCCTTGTTATAGAAGGAAAAGGCCCTATTTCATCTGTAGGGGATGCTGCACAGATCTTTCCTGTGGATGATACAGAACCAATAGAGGCCGAGGTTGTTGGTTTCAGAGATGGAAAGACCCTACTTATGCCTTTAGGTGATATAAGGGGTATCGGTATAGGCTCAAAAATTATTTCAAAGAAGCAGGCAGTTCATGTCCGAGTTGGAGAGGGTCTTTTGGGAAGGGTCATAGACGGCCTTGGCAATCCCATTGATGGAAAGGGGCCTTTAAATTGTTTTGATACAACTCCTATATATAGGGAGACGGTTAATCCCATGAAGAAAAAAAGAATTACCGAACCCCTTGATCTCGGCATAAGAAGCATAAATGGACTTCTCACATGTGGAAAAGGCCAGAGAATAGGGATATATGCTGGCTCCGGCATTGGCAAGAGTGTGCTTTTAGGCATGATAGCACGTCATACTGAAGCAGATATAAATGTGATAGGTCTTATAGGAGAGAGGGGAAGGGAGGTGAGAGAATTCATAGAAAAAGATTTAGGAGATGGGATTAACCGTTCAGTGGTTATTGTAGCCACATCCGATCAGCATCCATTGATTAGGGTGAGGGGTGCCTTCTTGACCGTGGCTATAGCTGAATATTTTAGAGACAGAGGGGCAGATGTCCTTTTGTTAATGGATTCTTTAACCCGTTTCTGTATGGCCCAGAGGGAGATAGGTCTGGCCATTGGAGAGCCACCAACCACTAAGGGTTATACACCGAGTGTGTTTTCGTATCTTGCAAAACTCCTTGAAAGAACAGGAAATGGAGAAAAAGACGGCTCAATGACTGCCATATACACAGTCCTTGTGGAAGGAGATGACTTAGAAGACCCTGTTGCTGATACCTCAAGGTCAATTCTTGATGGGCATATCGTCCTATCAAGAAAACTATCAGATAAAAATCACTATCCACCTGTAGATGTTTTAAGAAGTGTGAGTAGGATTATGAAAGATATTGTATCTAAAGAGCAATTGGAATATTCCACAAAGATTATAGAGATATTATCAGAATATGAAAAGGCAGAGGATTTAATTAATATAGGTGCATATAAAACAGGAAGCAATCCAAAGATAGATTACGCAATGGCCATGATCGATAAAGTCAATGTATTTCTTA
>JAOAFK010000105.1 GCA_026416315.1 Syntrophorhabdaceae bacterium
GCCCTTAAAAATCGTTTCGAGGGGCACATCCTTGGCAATACCTTTTATTACATATACATTCACCCCTACAGGAGGTGTTATAACACCCATGCATGTGACAAGAACAATTATAACACCAAACCATATGGGATCATATCCAAAGCCTATTACTATGGGATAAAGGATAGGTATGGTTAATATGATAAGAGGAATGGCATCAATAAAACATCCACCGATGAGATATATGAAAATGATTATGAACATAACCATAAAAGGTGGAACATTTAATGATTTTACCCAGTTTGACAGGGCAAATGGTATCTTTGATATGGTCATAAAATGACCGAAGACGGTAGCGCAGGCAATGATTGTTAGTATCATAACAGAGGTCCTTAAAGCCCCTTTTGTATTCTCTATGAATGATGCCCATGTTAATTCTCTTCTCAGTAAACCAGCAACAAGAGCACCTGCAGCACCGATTCCACCTGCCTGTGTTGGTGTAAAAAATCCAAAAAGTAATCCGCCAATAACAAGAATAAATAATAAAAGTACATCAAATATATTAAGAAATGCCTTAACCTTTTCTTTGAAGGCAACCTTTTCGCCTCTTGGGGCACATGAGGGATTTTTTAGGCACATAATATACACAGCTATACTCATAAAAATCGCAAGTATTACCCCTGGTATGATGCCTGATATAAAAAGTTTTCCTATGGATTGTTCGGTCATGAAACCATAAATCAAAAAGATTACGCTGGGTGGAATTAAGATGCCAAGGGTTCCAGCAGAGGCAATGCAACCGGTTGCAAGGGTATCATCGTATCCATATTTTTTCATTGCAGGGATAGCAAGTTTGCCCATTGTAGCTGCCGTTGCTGTGGAAGAACCACAGATGGCACCGAAGGCAGCACATGCAAAGATTGAAGAGATGGCAAGACCTCCCCTCACATGACCGAAAATCTTGTAGGCAGCATCATATAAACGTGTACCAAGACCAGCAGAGAATGCATAATATCCCATAAGTATGAACATGGTGATGGCACTTATGGAATAATTTGTGAGTTGCTCAAAAAGGTCTCTTGGTAGGATCGACATTCCGGACTTTAGTGAAGCAATATAAGAAAATCCCAAAAAACCCATAAAAGCCATTGAGAAACCAATAGGCATTCTTATCATGAACAAGCTTACAAGGAAAATAATGCCCAGTGCTCCTGCGGTAGTTGAATCCATCATTTCCCCCTTATATTTTTTACTAATTCAAGAACATAGTAAAAAGTGACAGGTAACCAGCTTATGGCGAATACAAACGCAAAAGGAAAAAATGGGAGCTTTGAGACGGAACCGATCTCCCTTGACACTTTAAGAGAATAAGCATATTTGATTCCCTCCCAGAATATAAGAGCTGAAATAATGATACATAGAAATGATACAAAAACCGCAAGAACCTTTTTTAAATGTCTGGGAAACTTTTCTATGATAAAGTCCACGCTCAAATGAATACCTAAAAAAAGACCCATGGCAATGGCTGGAGTTATGGCAATCACCTGGGAAAAACTTATTATCTCCAATGCCCCGGGTAGGGGCCATTTGAAAAATTTTGCACCAACTACATCTATAAGATTTGCAAAGAACATGCAAAGTAAACCAAAGACCCCTACCCATTCAAAGTATCCGCTTATGCTTTTTAAGATTTTTTCAGATTTTTCTATTAGCATATGCATTTACCTTATTTTAATCTAATATCATCAGGCCCTGTTGAGGATTTTATTTTGAGTTCTCTCTGTTTCTTTGTCCAGTAGTCTATCCTTTCCTTAATATATGAAATCCAGCCCCTCACATCCTTTTCTGCATATCCTTCAGAAACCATGGATTTTACGTATTTTTCAATAACCACTTCTGAAGCTTTTATCCATTTATTTGCTTCATCCGGTGGGAGTTGAATAAATGTGAGATTTTTTTCCATACCAAATTTCTTTCCATCAATATCAATTTCATTCCATGTATTAGCGAGTTTATCCTCAAAAGGATATTCATTAAATACCTTTTTCACATCTGCTGGAAGTTTGTTCCAGGTATCTTTATTCATAATCAGGTAGAATGTATATACCTGTCCAATGGGCCAGCACTCTGTAATATATTTAACCACTTCAGCAAATCTGAAGGCCCTTAAAGTCTCCATGGGTATATAAATACCATCGATAACTTTTTTGAGTACTGCATCATATGTTTCAGGTGTTGCGATTGCCCTTGGTGTAGCGCCTAATGCCGAGGCCACTTCTGCTATATAACCCTGACCTCTAATGTTCAAGCCTTTAAGATCCTCCATCTTGTTTATAGGTTTGGTTGCAGTCATCATTACATTCACAGGGGAAGTATGCATTGAGATCATATGTACCTTATCCCATTCTTTTGGTTTAAATTTTTTGAAAAAGTCATTTGCCACATGATTTGATACCCAGGCATTGGGGAAACCAAGGGGTAGGTCAAGTGCCTCAGTCATTTTAAAACGACCATATGTATATGAGATATTAGAGAATCCGATATCTGCAATTCCTTGAACAACACCATCGTATATCTTTGGTGCGGTTAGAAGGGTACCAGCTGTAAAATAGCTGAATTTAACTTTACCCTGTGTTTTAGCCTCTATGTCCTTTATGAACTCCTCACATATCTTGGATTGTCTTGATGGAACAGGGAAGTAATTCGTCCACTTGAGTTCGATCGCTGGTGATGCAAAAGCATTCGAGGAGAAGACCAAGAAAAGTAGACAACACAATAGAAAAAAAGTTTTTTGTTTCATAAGCGCCCCCCTAAAAAATTTTTTTATATGAATTCTCATTTATCATTCTTAAAAAATTTAGTCAAGTTTTTTATTATAGAGTTTTGAATAATTTTTTGTTAAAAAATTTATTTATAAAAAAATTGAACAAATTAAATAAAGATTGAGGAATATTTGTAAGTACTTAAGTATGGAATTCATTATAGTAAACATTGAATGTAATTTTTGATTATAGTTTTAAATATTATTTTTATTTCGGGAGACGGCTTTTTATGTTTCTTTTAGAAGGCTTCCAAAATAACCTTGTTAAAAAGATGATTAGTATTTAAAATGTCATTAACTGATTTTTATCGACTTTAGTTTGTATGGGATATGATAAGATAACACTCTTTAATTTAAATGACATAAAGAAAGGCATATTTGAAAAAAGAAAAAATAGATTTTTAGTAGAGTGTATATACGAAGGTAAAACAATAGAAGCCCATCTGCCCAATCCTGGAAGACTATGGGAACTTCTTCAAAAAGAAAGACAGGTTTATTTGACAAAAGAAAAAAATACACTTTATAAACCACGAAACACAGAATTTACATTAGTAGCGGTTTTGAAAGATTCAAGACCTATTTGTTTGCATACCCAGAAAACAAATGAAATTGCAAGGTTACTCATTGAAAAAAAATATATCCATGAATTTGAAGGTTATAAAATAGAAAAATCTGAAGTTTCAGTTAACGGGAACAGGTTTGATTTTCTATTGAAAAAAGGGAAAGAATTTATGCTATTGGAAGTTAAATCCTGCACACTCTTTAACAGAGATTTTGCCATGTTTCCTGATGCAGTCACTTTAAGGGGAAAAAGACATATTACATCCCTTGCACAATCACAATTTAGGGGTGGGATATTGTTTATAGTACAATCTGATTCACCAGATTATTTCCTTCCTGAATATCATATAGACCCTGAATTTGCCAGGACTTTATATCTATATCGAGATAAAATTTTTATAAAAGCAGTGGGTATTGGTTGGAATGATGATTTAACTTTTAAAAATAACATAAAGATATTATCAATTCCTTGGGATGTTTATGAAAGGGAAGGAAAAGATGCCGGCAGTTATTTATTAGTATTAAAAAACAATGATGACAAAAAGATAAAAATAGGAAAATTAGGGGAGATATTTTTTAAAAAAGGTTTTTATATCTATGTGGGTTCAGCCATGAAGAATTTACAGGCAAGGCTAAATAGACATAAA
>JAOAFK010000162.1 GCA_026416315.1 Syntrophorhabdaceae bacterium
TCTGTTATAGAGAATGACCCTGAAGGGGATGAGCAATATGAACTGGTAAAAAGATTTTTAGAGATAAAAGGCGATAGGAAACCAAATGTAATCTTCAGGTGCTTGGGCAGTGTAGATTTAGAAAGATGGAAAACCTTAAAAAGTATAATTGCCACAAGGGTGCTTCACCATCCCCTTGGCAGTTTCAAATACGAGAAGAAACCCACAATACCTGAGATAGGTATATGCCTTGAGATATTAAACCATATGGCTATAAGCAGGACAGGGGAAGTTTCAATCTGTGTCCGCTTTGACCCGAAAAGACTTGGTGTTATAGGTGATGCCACAAAAACCCCCCTTGTGGATATATGGAATGGCGAAAAAAGAAAAGAATGGCTTAAACTCCATGTAGAAGGAAAAAGAGACAAGGTTCCATTATGCAGCTACTGTGACTTCTGGGGCGTACCGACGGGGATGTAAATCCATTAAAATTTTTGTTATTACAAAGTGAAAGAAAGATACCTTGTAACAACTGCAGATGAATTTACCTGGCCTAAAGATAAGCCGATCCTTTTTCTTGGTGAATGGTGTCGTCTTTATGGACGGAGATATATCTGGCAAAACCTTGATGCAGAGGTGGTGCCTTATCATTGGGATGACAGAAAAAAGCTTTATCAAGATTATCTTTATCTCCATGATCTATATGAAGAATTATTGAATGAGCTTGCAGAACAATTGAACAAAATTCATAATGTAGATCACTCTATTCGTTATTGGCGCATCCTTGTAGGTCCATGGCTCAGTTATTTTATGCAAGCCCTTTTCGACCGATGGGAAATGTTAAAAAAGGCCATAGAGAGCTATAAAATAGTCGAGGCCTGGGTTCCTGATTTTCCGATTGAATATGGGATACCTAATAATATGGAAGACTTTGAGAATTTGTTTGTTTCAGACCTATGGAATGGAATTATTTACAGAAAGTTACTGGAAAAATGGAAGGGAATACCTATAAAAAAAATACCTGTGCCAATGACGAATACAATAAGGAAATCTATACATACAATATCATTCCAAAGAAAATTGAAAAGAAAACTTGCGTATTTATTGTCTTTATTATCTGGTCTTTTTACGAGAGACAAGGATGTATTCTTAATAATTACCCATTTTCCCATAATTTTTGGGCTTATACTTCAATTACAATTTAAACAGATACCGAAGTTATGGAGGCCAATTCCATGCCCTAAATTCACTGTGGATCTCAGTAAAAGGAAATGGAAAACTGAAAAAAATGATTTTACAAATTTTAAAACCGTTTTAAGGAATAACATCCCATTATTTATACCTATGTCTTATCTTGAAGGTTATAAAGCTATAGTTTCCACATGCAAAAAAATATCTTGGCCTAAAACCCCAAGTCTTATCTTTATAAATAATTTATTCATAAACGATGATATTTTTAAGACATGGGCAGCAGAGAAGGTGGAGAAAGGCGCACCCCTTGTTATCGGGCAACATGGAGGGCATTTTGGCATTGGTCTCTGGGAGTTTACTGAAGAGCATATATACAAGATAAGCGATTGTTTTATATCATGGGGATGGGATGATCCTGAAAGACCTAAAATTATCCCAGTAGGCAATCTAAAATTGATAGGAAAAAAAATAAACTGGGATCCAGAAGGTCATGCCCTTATGGTTGAAGGAACAGCTCCGAGATACAGTTATAGAATGTTTAGCATTCCTGTAGCCTCCCAGTGGCTTTATTATTTTGAGGATCAATTTCTTTTTGTTAAAACGCTTTCGGTTGAAATTAGAAAGAAACTTTTGGTTAGGCTTTATTCGTCCATTGCTGATTATGGTTGGGCTGAAGCAGACCGCTGGAAGGAAAAATTCCCTGATATTAGGCTGGATTTTGGCGAGACACCGATTATGCCTTTGATAAAAAAAAGCCGCCTTTACATATCTACTTATAATGCCACTACATTTTTAGAGTCAATGGCACTTAACGTACCAACAGTTATTTTCTGGAATCCAAAATATTTTGAATTGAGAGAAAGTTCTCTCCCTTATTTCAATAGAATGAAAGATGTGGGTATCTTTCATGAGACACCGGTATCAGCCGCTATGCATGTGATAAAAATCTGGAATGATGTAGCTGGATGGTGGTACAGCAAAGAAGTTCAGAACACAAGAGATGAATTTTGCGAAAGATATTCAAGAGTTTCCGAACACACCTTTAAAATACTTAAAAAAACATTACAAAGGATTATTTCAAATGATATAAGCCATGAAAACAAAATTTAAGGCTATATTGCTTAAAAAGGATATTAAATTACAATGAAACTTAAAAAAGATCTAAAAAATGGAAGAATTACAGTTGGTTCTTGGATAACCCTTTACCAACCTGCCATTGCAGAGATTATGGCAAGGGCTGGCTTTGAATGGCTTGTTGTAGATTTAGAACACAGCGTGATTACTATTCGAGAAGCAGAGGAATTGATACGCATCATCACTCTTTGTGGATCGGTCCCCCTTGTTCGACTTTCCTCAAATGACTCGGTACAGATAAAACGGGTCATGGATGCAGGAGCCCATGGCATCATAGTGCCCATGGTGAATACTGAAGATGAAGCAAAAAAGGCAGTAGAAGCAGTTTACTACCCCCCTTATGGTAAAAGGGGGGTCGGGCTTGCCCGTGCACAGGGATATGGAGTTGATTTTGAACAATATAGAGATTGGCTAAAAGATAATGCAATAGTTATCGTTCAGATAGAGCA
>JAOAFK010000181.1 GCA_026416315.1 Syntrophorhabdaceae bacterium
GATACCCTTCCTCCATATGAAATACTCGATGAGATTCTCAAGGCATACATTGAGGAAAATAAGAGCCTTTCCGATATAGTCTCCATGGGTATAGATGCCCAAATCGCTGAAAAGGTGATAAGGATGGTGGATAATAGCGAATATAAGAGGAGGCAATCACCCCCAGGAGTCAAAATTACACCCATGGCATTTGGAAAAGACCGTAGGATGCCCATAACAAACAGATTCGGTTAGTTCTATTTTCTCAATATAGCCCATAACCCTCCATCTGATGTAACATCTGTTAAATCCTTTAATTTAGGTGGTATTATCCTTTTTATGTCTTTCTCTGATGTGTCAATTTTACCTGCGAGGAGGTTTAATTCCTTAGACCTTTGACCAATTTTGTTTATTATTTCATAAGGGGTATATTTTCCGAAACCACCTCCCATCAAGGCAATGCCTCCTTTTTTCAACAAGCTATAAATCGTATAGAAGTCTAATCTGAATAAATGGGGGAAGAAAAAGGCGCCCCTGAATATCACAAGGTCAAATGTATTATTTTTAAAACAGGACAGAGTTTCTGTTGATTCTATTACTGTGCATTTATCTTTTAAACCCAAGACTACTGCCTCCTGTCTATAGAAGCTGCCCATTCCCTTTGGAAATGTGGTAATAATGAGTTCATCCCCGATTCCATCTTGTGCCAGCGAAAAGATAGAACCACAAAAAGGACCGATTTCTATAATTACCCCATCCTTTCTTCTGTATAACTCTTTTATATAGTGAACAAAAAAAGGAAACACAGGTTTCCAGAGTGTATAAAGTTCTTTAAAAACAGAATGTGTTTCTGTCATTCTTTAGTTCTTGATATAACCCCAAAAAACATCACAATTCCCATAAATAATGTGACAGGCCATATGGGATGTGTATATTTATAAAATCCTGTGATAAATGACACAATGAGTATAAAGGCAGTGCCCACAAGGCCTATTAAGGCGTAGATACTTTTTATGCCTTTAAAGATCCAGCCTGTAAAGACGATATAGACTATAGCACTTAAAAGCACTGCAATCCATGTTACTTCCCTTAAAATTTCCTTTACGAAAAATCCAAGTCCAAAAGAGATGGCACCGATCATAAGGGTTGTAATCCTTGATATAAATAACAGTCTCTTATCGCTATCAATATTAAATATGGGGGCAATATATCCTTTTACAGCAAGGGTCGTTGCGCCCATTAAAAAAGGAGAGCCAGAGCTCATTAGGGGTGCCCACATACTGATCAAAAAAAACACCGCTATATATGGAGGAACAGCATTGAGTAAAACAGGAAGGGCGGATAGAGATGGTATATGGGGAAATAGCTTATTTGCAGCAATGCCGCACAAAGCAGCCATCACAACCACAGGAATGGCAATGAGATTCCCTATTATTATCCCTTTTCTGCCTTCATTTAGCGTCCTTGCAGAGGATGCAGTGTTTATAACAGGCTGGGCAAGCACCCCGAGGGTAAAATTTATATAAGCCCAGCTTAATGCGTAGATGACACCCAAGTCACCAAAGGGTTTTAAATAGAATGGATGACCTGCCATATAGGCGATTGCATCGGAGTGAAATAATACATAGATACCACCCATAAATATACCCACAACTATGGCACAGATGTGGATGAGGTTTGTATAGGCAGTTGCTACAAATCCTCCGAGGGCATTATATAGGGTAAATACAATGGCTGTTATAAGCATACCTGATGTAAAAGAAAGTTGACCGTTGAGGATAACCGATAATATGGCACCACCCCCAACGATC
Source organism: Syntrophorhabdaceae bacterium (assembly GCA_026416315.1). Taxonomy (GTDB): domain Bacteria; phylum Desulfobacterota; class Syntrophorhabdia; order Syntrophorhabdales; family Syntrophorhabdaceae; genus JAKORG01. The sequence continues at coordinate 1,791 of JAOAFK010000181.1, forward strand.
TGCATGGTTACAACCCATATGGAAAATACAAGTTGAAATATGCCAGCAAATCGGGCTGTTTTTCTGTCATAGAGGGTTCCTACCACATCGAGGATGGAATACGTCTTTTTATCCTTTAAAATCCTCGGCAGAATAAAGGCGGTCCCGAACATGGCAACCCATATACCCACCTGAAACCATAGGGCACTAATCCCGTGGATATAGGCACCCTGCGCCATACCCACAATGGAAACGCCACCTATCCATGTGCCTGCAACAAGAACAGAGATGAAAGGAACAGATAACCCCCTTGATGCCACAAGATATGCCTCAGAGGATCTCGATTTCCTTGTTACATAAGCCCCTGTAAACCAGAGAAGGCAGATATAGATAAATATGGTAAAAAGATAAATACCCTGCATCTATTTTCTCCTAAAAAAACCCTCAATCCTCTCTTTGAATAAAGGTGCACCGGCAAGTTCAGATACATTTGTCTTTTCCATATCAAGATGTGCCTCAAGGTCAAAATAACATGCATGATTTACAAGCTCCTTAAATCTCTTTATGGTTTCAAAAGGCAAGGATTTTAATTTTTTGATAAGGGATGTGATGGTCTCATCAAGGTCCTTTTCTTCGCATACGATGTTTACAAGCCCTAATTGCCTTGCCGTTTCCATATCCATATTTTCAGATAAAAGATATAGCTCATTAAACCTCTTTGCCCCTATCAACCTCGGAATGGTTAAACTCCCCCCACCATCAGGAGTAAGCCCTATCCTTCTGTAGCCCATGTTCATTATGGAATTCTTTGTAGCAACAGTTAGATCGCATGCCATCGCAAGGCCAAATCCTGCACCTACTGCCACACCCTCAATAATGGATACCACGATAGCATCCATCTTTCTTATCTTTTTTATGCTCCTGTGAAGTATATCTGCCATGTCATCTATTCGTGAACCTGCATCCTCGCTATCTCTGAATTCAATGAGATCTCCACCAGCACAGAATGCGCCTTTTGCACCCCTTATTAAAACGATCTCTGCCTTGCTTTTCTCTGCCTTTTCTAAGGCTTTATACAATCCCACAAGCAAATCTGTATTCATGGCATTTTTTCTATCCGGTCTATTTAACATGATGGTGAATACGCCATCCTCCATAAAATCCATTACTTCTTGCATAACTCCTCCTTGGTGACTTTTTTTATCATTATAAGATTTCTACTCAAGCTCGAAAACTTTACCAACAGAGGCATAAAAGGCATTTAAGCCCAATTTTTCTTTAAGGATAAAACTCGCCTCTATGCCTGTGCAATGTGAAAAACCTATTCTATCTATCTTAAAGTCTTTTAAGGCCTCAAGGGATCTTCTAAACTGATTTTCACCCACAAGACCCAGATGTGTGCCTCCTAAAACAGCATAAAATCTATCAACATTTAATTTTTTTGCAATGAAATTTAGGGTATTTATTATACCTGCATGGGCACATCCTAAAAGCACAACCATACCTTTTACCGTAGAAAACACAAGGGCCTGGTCATCGAGGAGGGGGTCTTTGATGAAATTATTTCCGGACTTTACACATAGCCTTTCATCTCCCACTTCAAAATCGTTTGTTCTTGGAATCTCACCTGTTAGATACACGCCTTTTTCAATCTCCTGGAATACCTTTGAAAACTTAAATCTCGCCCCGTTTTCTTCAAGAAAAAGCTGTCTTTGAGGTATCCCTATGAATTTTTTTTCTATTTTATTTTTATCCTTTGTTACAGAATATTTTTCATCGAAAACTGATGGGTGACAGAAAACATCTATTTCACCTACCCTTGAGAGCACTTGAGGAAGCCCCCCTGTGTGGTCATAGTGACCATGACTTAATATGACCTTTTTTATTTTTTTTAAGTCTTTCTTAAAAGTATCTGCATTCTGCAGGATTCCTATTCCGGAGCCTGTATCAAACAGATAATCACCATAATCTGTTTCTATGTAAACTGCGAATCCGTGTTCACCTATGCCTACAAGACTCGCTATGACATTCTCGCATAAAATTGTCAATCTCAAATCTTTGATAGTACCCATACCCTACCTCCTGGTGTTATCAATTTTAATGTTTAAATATTTGAAGGGAATTTTCAATGAAAAAATGCTAAAATTTTGTTCATCTGAAAGAAAGGAGGAGGGTATGGATCTTGAACTAAAAGAAAAATTTATCTCTCTATGGGCAAAATATTTTAATGGCGCCACATTACCCATTACATTTTTCTATACAGATAAAACCCATGGAGCGCAGAAGGTAAAACCACCCAAAACAGGCCATAGGTGTGTCCTTGCCGATATATTTAGAGCAACAAAAGGAAAAGCAATTCTATTTGACGAAAGTTCTTTCGGTTGCTTCGGCGGGAAAAGATATTTAGGTTATGGAGATGGTTTTATGCCTGATTTTGAATATTTCCTTTCATACGGGATACCAGGAAAGCTTGAAGGTGAACGTTATAAAAAGACCCCCGAGCTTGTTAAGGCCTATATGAATCATGTTCCATCCTTTAAGGCACCATTAAAAAATATAGTGTTCAAGAGATGGGATATGCTCCAAGGCGATGATGAACCTGAAGTGATGATATTCTTTGGTCAACCGGATATAATATCCGGACTATTTACACTGACAAATTTTGATAGAGAGGATTTAAATGGGGTTATTGCGCCTTTTGGAGCAGGCTGTGCTACAATTGTTCTATATCCATATTTAGAAAAAAATTCTCAAAATCCAAGGGCCATTATGGGTATGTTTGATGTCTCGGCAAGACCCTGTATCTCATCCGATATGTTCAGTTTTGCAGTACCTATGAGGAGATTTAAAGAGATCATAGATAATATGGAGGAAAGTTTTCTTGTAACACAAAGCTGGTCAAAAGTAAAAAAGAGAATTAAGAACGAGCTAAAAAAACCCAAAACATGAAAGCGGCAATTGATGTCTATTATGAAGAAGATAGATCCATTGGAGTATGCATAATCTTTAATGATTGGAAAGATAGCACACCATATGATGTGAAAAGGGTAGTGCTTCCCCCTGCGAGAGATTACTTTCCCGGCAAATTCTACAGGAGGGAATTGCCATGCATTTTATCACTCCTTGAAACGATAGATTATCCATTTGAGATAATCATAATAGATGGTTATGTGCATCTAAAAAGGGGGAAAGGTCTCGGCACATATCTTTTTGAATCGCTACCCTATCCTTCCTCAATCATAGGTGTTGCTAAAAACCCTTTAAAGATTGCCGATAAATTTATGGCTATTAAAAGAGGTAATAGCAATAGACCCCTATTTATTTCTTCCATTGGCTGTTCCCTTGAATATGCTGCAGAATCCATCATTTCAATGCATGGTAAGTATAGAATACCGACCCTTTTAAAAATGGCGGATAGCCTGACAAGGACTATGCTAAAGTGAGTCATAATCTCTGAATGAGGATCTATTATAATTCAGGTTAAAGCTCTTGACTACTTATAATATTGGGCATTATATTTTTAATATAAAAATTTTCTGGAGGTTTAGCTATGCCTATCTACGAATACCAATGTGAATCCTGCGGTAAATACTTTGAAATCTTTCAAAAAATCACAGACCCTCCATTAACAGAATGTAAATTTTGTAAAGGCAAGCTTAACAAACTCATCTCCAACTGCGCGTTCCATCTAAAGGGAACCGGCTGGTATGTAACAGACTATAAAAGGCCCATTGACGCTGTTGGGAAGCAGGCAAAACCTTCTAATGGAAACGGCACACAGGAAAAGTCAGCCTCAGAAAAATTTACATCCTCAGAGTCAAAATCCAGTTCTGACACAAAGACAACAGAAACATAATCTATAAGGAGAGACACATGAATGTAGGTGATAAGGTAAAATTTCCATTTGCAAAAAAAGAGATGGAAGGAATTGTGGAGAAGATTTGCGAAAAGACAGTATACATCAGGGCAGATTTTCCAAAACACAAAGGAAAGCTCATAAAGAGAAAATTAAAAGATATAAAATCATAAGACCATCTAATCAATAGTTTTATTTATGGTCGCAGGATTTTCCCTGCGACTATTTTTTTGAAACATCTATCTTTTTCCACTACATGCCTTGATGCATAAACCACATATATGATGACCGAGATTCCTTTTGTTTTTAAATGTATTTAACATATCAAAGCAACGGATATGGTCAAATCTTTCAGGGTCTTCGCTTATTGCACCAACAGGACACACACCTACGCAAGCAAGACAGTTGCCACAGGAAAAGGAGGATGAACCTTCATGGCCTTCATTGAAGGCAATTAAAGGCATATCAGTCAGTACTGTGTTATATCTCACCTGGGCACCATAAACATTGTGTATGAGAAGGTTGTTCCTTCCAATCCATCCAATGCCAGAAATCACGCCGATCTTTTTATGGGAAATATGTGCCTTTTGATGTTTCCAGTCCACCAATTGTGAGGCAGCAAAAGGCAATGCATTAAAGCCTGCCTTTTCAATTTTTCTCGATAAAAGATATGCAATCATATCGAGTCTGTAGTTTAATTGCCTGTAATGATGTAGATAAAGTAAAGTTGGTCCATCTTCTAATGTATCCATTACGGCCTTACTTAAAACAAGGCCAAAAGAGATGGCATAAGGCAATCTCTTTTTTATTGAATTATCAAGCTGTACAAGGTCTAAATCGTATCTTGACATATCACCTATGCCAAACACATCGGCATCAAATTCTTCCAACCACTTTCCTACAAGTTGATTGTTCTCTTCCACAATCTCTCCTTGATGCCTTAAATTATTTAAAGATACCCGTCTTTTTAAAATGAATTAAAAGGGCAGTAATGGCTGCTGGAGTAACCCCTGGTATCCTTGATGCCTGACCGAGGGAAATGGGCTTTATCCTTGTGAGTTTCTCTATTATCTCCCGTGAAAGACCGGACACCTCATGATAATTTATCTCCTGGGGTATCTTTTTATTTTCTAATTTTTTTGCCCTCTGGATGATTTCAATCTGCCTGTTCTTGTATCCCTCATATTTCACATCCAGTTCTACCTGATAGGCCACATCCTCATCTATATTATCCAGCCTCGTTTCGAGTTTTTTTAAATCGTCTATGGTAATACCTGGCTTTTTCAGTAATTCCTCAAGGGTCACAGGGTTTTTTATGGGACCAAAACCATAAGGCGCCACGATTTCATCTATCTGTTTGGATGGCTTAAGCCTTACGGATCTTAGGATTTCATGTATCTTTTCTATGTTTTTTTTCTTTTTTATGACCATGTTGTATCTTTTTTTGCTCACAAGACCAATGGCATAGCCTTTTTCGGTAAGGCGTAAATCTGCATTATCCTCTCTTAAAAAAAACCTGTTCTCTGCCCTTGAGGTAAACATCCTGTACGGCTCATCTACACCTTTTGTAATTAAATCATCAATCATAACACCGATGTAAGCCTCATCTCTGCCTAAAATAAACTCACCCTCTTTCTTTACCTTAAGCGCTGCGTTTACACCAGCAATGAGACCCTGAGCCGCTGCCTCTTCATAACCGGTTGTGCCATTAATTTGGCCAGCAAAATAGAGATTTTTTAACCTTTTTGTCTCAAGGGTTGGATAAAGCTGTGTGGGATATACAAAATCGTATTCTATGGCATATCCAGGCCTTGTGATCTCTACATTCTCAAGGCCTTTTATGCTTCTTAACATCTTTAACTGGATATCAAGGGGAAGGCTTGTAGAAAGACCGTTTGGATAATATTCCACTGTATTAAGACCTTCTGGCTCAAGAAATATCCTGTGCCTTTCCTTTTCCTTGAATTTTACAACTTTATCTTCTATGGAAGGACAGTACCTCACCCCTGTCCCCTTTATCTTTCCTGTATAAAGAGGGGATCTATCAAGGCCTGATCTAATAACATCATGGGTGGTTATGTTTGTATAGGTAAGGTAACAAGGCACCAGCTTGTTCTTTATCCTTTTTGTAAGAAATGAAAATGGTTTTGGAGGGTCATCGCTCTCTTGAGGCTCAAGTTTTGAAAAATCAATGGTCCTTCCATCAAGCCTTGGACATGTGCCAGTCTTCAATCTCCCCATTTCAAAGCCCAATTTCTTCAAACACAGAGATAGACCCACAGAAGGAAAATCTCCCATCCTTCCCGCCTCAAAGTGCTCAAGGCCTATATGGATTAAGCCTCTGAGAAAGGTGCCTGTTGTGATAATCACGGTCTTTCCAAAAAACCTCTCTCCCCATTTTGTCTCAATGCCTATCACTGTATCACCTTCAACAAGAAGCCTTTCAACCATGCCCTGCCTTATAAAAAGATTCTCCTGATTTTCAAGCCTTGCCTTCATCCTTTGGGCATATTTCATCTTATCTGTCTGGACACGGGTAGAACGTACAGCAGGGCCCTTTTTCATATTCAGTATTCGAAACTGAATACCTGCTGCATCGGTATTTATGGCCATCTCTCCGTCTAAGGCATCAATTTCCTTTACAAGATGGCCTTTGCCTATACCACCTACAGCAGGATTACATGACATAAAGGCAATATGGTCGAGGTTTATGGTAATAAGCAGGGTTTTTGCCTTCATCCTGGAGGCCGCAAGGGCTGCCTCACAGCCTGCATGACCTGCACCCACCACTATCACATCGAATGTATCCATAATCAATTGTATAAAATACACCAAAACCCATTAGAAAAAAAGGCCTTTAAAGATTTATAGGTATTTTTTCGTCTTTTTCTATTTTTATTATTCTAAAAAAGTTGATAATCTCTGAAAAATTTATTATTAATAAAAAGCTAAGCTTAGATTATATATATCATCCATTAAAAACATCTCAATAGGGGGGTAAAATGAATAAAATTGGTATCCTTACATGTTCAAATACCACACAGGAATTGGGTTGTTCTTCATATCTATGCTTTCAGGATTTTAATGAAGCTTCAGGCGCTTTTAAACGTTATGCTGAGCTCAGCGACAAAACAGTTATAGCTGGCATAATAAATTGTGCAGGCTGTCCTACCGCCCATGCACCTGAAAAACTCCTCGGTCGCATAAAATCCCTCACAGAGATAGGGGTGAGCGCCATTCACCTTGCCACATGCGTAACCCTTCTGTGTCCTTTTAAAGAAAGGTATCTGAATATCCTTAAAAACAATTTTCCAGATATAGATTTTATTGAAGGAACCCATGACCAGGCCCCTGGTATAACACCGGAGATGTTCATAGGTGCCATGAAGCACATGCTTACACAGCCAAAGCCGAGCATATCCAATATCATTAAGAAGACAGTAAAAAGGGCCTGAAAAAAATCTATCTTTTGAACCTTTCTAACTTCATGGTTACAAGGTTCATTGTGTCAGGGCACTGTACCTCAATGGTGTCACCTTCCCACCATGGCATACTACCTCCAAACTGAAATGTGGAAAGGGTGGGAAAGATGTCGTGGTAAAAAAAGCCGCATAAACCGGCCGGGTTGTGGCAGCTTATCTCGAATGTATCTCCTGCTTTGTGCCCTGCATTGCATTTGCCTTTTACGCCTGTTACTGTTGCAATGATCTTATAGCCTATTTTTGGATCATCTGCCATAACTACCCCCTTTTGTTTTATAACTTTTTTCATCAAGACATATGGAAATAATATAATACAGCTTATAAGAACTCAAATAAAAATTCATACATTTCATTTAACTTTTTTTGAAATACTGCCGATAAAGTTTTTAGAATGAAAATACATGACTCTGTAGTTAAACTATCCTCACAATATAATTACACATCAGGCCAGAAAAATACCCGCTTAACTATTATTAAGCCTGTTGTTCAGAAAGAACAAATAGAAATATCTTTTTCAAATATAATCAAACAAAAGTCACAGGCATCTAAATTGACCTGTGAAAGCCCTGAAAATGACTATCTTACAGAAAAACAAAGGATTGCCCGATTTCTCATTGAGCTTCTGTTTGGAGTCAGGATTTATGAAAAAAAGTTATCTAAAACAAAAAATGAAACCGCACCAACTGAACAGCAACCTCAATCAGAACAGTTTGAAATAATAAATATAGATTTTTCAGAAAGGCATGAAGAAGAACATGTAAATATTTCAGCTTCAGGGTCTATAAAAACCAAAGAAGGAGGTATATATGATTTTAACCTTTCCGTAAGTTTTGACCGTTTTCTTTATGAAGCAGGTGTATCCATAAACAGGCAGGTTCAGGGTAAAGACCCGATGGTTATAAATATTACAGGTGTTTTCAAAGGACTGACCGAAAAAACCATAGATTTTGATATAGATGCCGATGGTACACTGGATAAGATACGATTTGTTAGAGAGGGTAGCGGCCTTCTCGTGATGGATAAAAATAACGATGGAAAGATAAATGATGGCAGGGAGGTTATAGGTGCAGTATCAGGTAATGCGTTAGCAGAGCTTAAAACATACGATGAGGATGGAAACGGATGGATAGATGAATCTGATTCAATTTTTGCAAGTCTATCTCTGTGGGAAAGAGACTCCTGTAATAAAGACAGCATCACATCCATTAAAGATAAGGGCATAGGCGCCATATGTCTGACAACGGTCGATACGCCTTTCCAGTTAAAGGACATAAACACTACTTATGGAGAAATCCTGAAAACCGGTATATTTCTCTTTGAAGATGGAAAAACATCCACCTTTCACAGGATAAATTTGATGATATGAATACAAAATTTCTAATAATTCTGTTGATTTTTCATTATATTAAATTTACAATCTCAAAATTAACGATTTTTCATTGAGGATGGGTCATGGAAATAAAAACCCGTGTGGAAAAGGCTGCAACAGTGGTAACAGTCAAGGGCAGAATAGATGGTGTTACCGCCCCGCAACTCGAAAATGATTTACTGGAACTTATCTCTCGAGGTGTCAGGCGACTCATAGTTAACTTTGAAGAATTAGATTACATAAGCAGTGCTGGACTCAGAACTGTTCTTACAGTAGCAAAGAAACTGAAATCCGAGCAGGGCAGCATCTGTTTTACAGGCCTTAAAGGTGCTGTTGAAGAGGTTTTTAAGATCTCTGGATTCTATTCACTCTTTAAAATATATGATTCAGATGCATCGGCCTTAAGCAGTATCTGATACAGCGTGTGAACATCCTTCTCAAAATAAATAGACCTGCAAGTATAGAATATTTACACCCGCTGATAGACACAATTTTTGATTGTGCAAAAAAAGTGGGTATGAGTGAAAAAAGAATAAACGAATTATGTGTTGCTGTGGAAGAAGTACTTACAAACATATTCAATTATGCCTATGAAGGAAAAGCAGGGGATGTGGAGGTGGTTTGCAAGTCAGATCCAGGAAAGACATTTGTGGTTGAAATTATTGACCGGGGTGTGCCCTTTGATCCTTTCTCTGCCAGAGAACCTGATATGACAGAGGATATTTCAGAAAGAAATACAGGTGGACTTGGTATTTATCTTATAAAAAAATTGATGGACAATTTTCGTTACAGGCGAGAGGGTGATAAAAATATACAGGAATTAACGGTATATCTTTAAATTCAAAGATTAAATTTCTATTTCCAGACCATCATATGCAAGGTCTATACAAAGGGGATAGTGTTCTGCATACAATGAAAGGTAACGCCTTGTATTTTCGAGAAACTCTTCAAGCTTCGCGTCTTCCACTGTGGGTTCGTTATGAAATATGCAAAGGCGTTTAACACCGGCCCTCACACTGAGTTCCACAGCAATAAGGTTGTTTGAATGACCCCAATCCTCTTTTGATAGAATGTACTCAGAAAAGGAATACTGGGCATCAAATATTAAAAGGTCTGCATTTTTGAAAAAATTGAGAAAAGGGTAGCGGTCGTTGTCCACATCACCTTTATGTTCTGAATCTGTGGAGTAGACAATGGATTTTCCGTCTTTCTCAAACCTGTATCCATAAGAGTTACCGGGGTGTCTTTGTCTAAATGCCTTAATGTTAAAACCACCTATTGTATAAACTTTTTCTGGTTCGAGGACTGTAAAACTTATGTTGCTGCCCATGGATTTCAGAGGGACAGGGAAATTTTTAAAATCTTGCTGTGTTACAAATGAAGCCTCAAGATAATCATGACATCCATATATATTTATAGTGTTATCAGGCATATAGGCGGGTAAAAAAAATGGAAATCCCTGGATATGATCCCAGTGGAGATGGGAGATAAATATATGGAATATATGGCTTTTTTTAACGGCCTGTTTAATAACCTCATTGCCCAGGTCCCTCAAGCCTGTTCCTGCGTCACAAATGATATAATCATCGCCTCCCAAAATCTCTATGCATGAGGTATTTGACCCAAAACAACCCTTTATAGAAAAAGGAAGCCTGTCCACAAATTCAAAAATTGCATGATCATCATCAAATCTATGACCCGAAGACGCCTTAATTGCCCTTACAATCTTTTGCATTACATGATTTTGGCTGAAAGACGCTGGCAAAGAACCCCTTGTTCCCCAGAAATGTACCTTCATAAAAACTGCCTTCCTTGAAAAAAATTAATTTACTTTTAAGCCCCCTTATATGTAATCATCATCATTGTTATATCGTCCGATTGAGGTGTATTACCTGTAAAAGCCTCTATTTTTCTCATTATGGATTGAACCATTTCTTCGTTACTTCTTTCTTTCAGTTCCTTTAATGAGTTAACAAGGCGCTCTTCTGAAAACTGGTTACCCCTCTCATCCATTGCCTCCGTAACCCCGTCTGTATAAAGAAATATTGAATCGCCCTCATTCAGGGTGAGTATCCGTGTAGTATATACAGCATCTTCTATAACCCCCACAATAAGCTCATTTGTCTTTTCCAACAGAGATACGCCTTCTTTTTTCCGTATAATAATCGGTGGATTGTGTCCGCCGTTTGTATACAGGACTTTACCTGTCTTTACATATAAAATCCCGCAGAAGACAGTAACAAACATATTCATATCGTTCTCAATGGATAAGTCTTTATTTGCCTTTGATATGATCTCATTTGGAGTGAGTCCCGCTGTAGCCTTTGCCTTGATCAATGTTTTTGTGAGGGCCATAAAAAGGGCTGCCGGGATACCCTTACCTGATACATCGGCAATCACGAAGCACAACCTCTCATCGTCTATGAAGAAAAAATCATAAAAGTCGCCACCTATCTCCCTTGCAGGTTTTATAGTGGCATATATATCGATCTCTTTTCTGTCAGGAAATGGTGGAAATCTTTTTGGTAATATTCCCATCTGGATGTCATGGGCGATCTTTAATTCACTCTCCATTCTTTCCCTTTGCCTTGTTACTTCTGTTAATTCGTTTATATAACTTTTTAATGACTGGCGCATAAAGATAAATGCTTCTGTGAGCTTTCCCACTTCATCCCCTGTCTTAACAAGAGGCAATTCAACCTCAAGGTTCCCCGAACCGATATGCTCTGTTGCATTTGATAAATGGCGTATCGGTTTTGTTATGGACCTTGATATAAAAACAACCGCTATGGTGAGGAGAAATAGACCTGAAATACCGAGTAAAAGAACAATTTTATTTAAATCCATTATATCCTTCATAATCTCGTCATGAGGAAAAAGTACACCGAGAGACCAACCACTTGTCTTTATGGGTACATACACCATCCAGCACAATTTTTCGGACAATGCACTGACAACCTGCATGGGTGCCACCCCGGATTCACCTTTAATCATCTTACGGCCAACCTCTCTCAATTTTACATCATGCCTGGCCTCTGCAATGGTAAAGATTGTCTCATTCATAATAAAATCTTTGATGGGATGGGTAACAAATGTGCCGTTTTTTGATATTAAAAAACCGTATCCTGATTGAAGGATCTTGATAGAGGATACAATTTCTGTGAGTTTTTCCAGGGATATATCAACAACAATAACACCGGCAAATTGTCTTTTATTGCCCACCTTTTTATAAAAAGGAACTGCATAGGAACACATAATTATACCGCCACCCTCACCAAAATACGGTTCAATCCACTGGGGTCTGCCGAGTTCCTTGGGGATTTGATACCATTCCTGTAAAAAATAGTCATAATATTTATCGTGAAATCTAAGATTGATTGATTCTTCTGTTCTAAAGATATAAGGTGCGTAATACTTGGCATCTTTCTTGAAACCATATGGCTCAAAGGCAATGGCAGCGCCATAAATTTCTAAATTTTTTTCAACGACTGCCAAAAGAACCTGGAGAAGCTCCTCCTCGGTGTTTTTGCTGTTCTCCAAAAAAAACCCCAGATTTTCAGGTATCTTTTGGGTAGCAGCGAGGATCGTCTCAATCCTGTTTGTTGCTGCCATAATAATATTTTCAGAATTTTCCTTTATGGACTTCTCTATAAAATTCCTTGAGATAAAATAATTATAGCCAAAGATACTGGCGAAGATGAAAGAGCAACTCATTAAAAAAAATAAAACGAGCTTGAAGGCGATACTTTTAGTTTTGAACATGATTAACGCACCTTTTGAAAAAAACACCAAAATCAGGTATTTTTTGAATCAATCTGTTTTCCTTCAATGACCTTGCAACCCTGTAAAAATCATCTTTATTGAGTATCCCAAGGTTTTTATCATCTCCTTCTGTAATGATAAGGTCCTTCATCCTCATGAGCATCCATCTTTGATGCACTCTATTTGCCGGCACGTTTGCCATCTTCATATATTTGAGGATGATATCAAGGGTCTCCTCTGTGTTTTTAAATGCATAAATCCAACCATCAATAGAGGCTTTTACAAAATTACAGGCAAAGGCTCGATTTCTATGAAAGGTATCTTCCAGGGTGTAAATGCCATCTTCAGGAAAATTCAATCCGTATTCATGAAAGAAAAAGCGTGTGAGTTCATCGTCATTGATACCTGAACTTAAAACCGTATGATATTCGTTATACCACATGGCGGATGCAACATCCACTCCATCCCTAAGAAACAGATTTACTGAATTAGACTGGGGAATTATCGTTACATTTACATTGAATTTTTTAAACAATGCCATGGGCTGGAGACGAAAATCATCCCTCCAAAGGCCTACCCTTTTTCCGTTTAGGTCTTCCGGTCTTGTTATGCCTTTTTGTTTTTTTGCGATGAGCATAAGGGCAGATCTCTGTATAATCTGTGCAATATTAATAATTTTTAAACCCTGTGAGCGTTTTTTTATTGCCGTTGAAAGCCAGGCGGTGCAGAAATCTGCCTTTCCATCTTCAAGCATATTAAAAGGGGCTGTGTATGGTCCTCCTGCAATAATTTGCAGATTGATCCCGTATTTCTTATATATCCCTTTTTCAAATGCTACATAATAGCCTGCAAACTGTGCCTGGGGACTCCATTGCGGGATGAAGGAAGCGTTTTGATCTGTAGAATAAGCATGGGGAGCATTAAAAACACTCAAAAAAATAACAACAAGAAAGATTAAAGGGAGAATAAATTGTTTAAAAATGGTATTTAAGTTGATTGATATCTCCTTCTCGGGTCAAAGATATCCCTCAGTCCCTCTCCAAGGAGGTTATATCCCATAACAGTAAGGAAAATTGCGAGCCCAGGATAAAGGCTCAGCCACCAGGCCACCTCTATGTTGTCCTTTGCCTGGGTAAGGATATTTCCCCAGCTTGGTGTTGGTGGCTGCACCCCTATGCCTAAAAAACTCAATGCAGACTCTGTAAGTATGGCACCTCCTATGCCGAGGGTTGCAACAACATAAACAGGCGTGAGGGCATTGGGCAGGATGTGCCTGAAAATTATCCTTCTTTCAGGAAAACCCTGTGCCTTTGCAGCAAGGACAAACTCTTTATTCTTTATACTTAAAACCTCTGCACGGACAAGCCTCGCTATGCCCATCCAGTTCGTAAGACCTATGACGATAATGATATTCCAGATACTCGGTTCAAGAAGGGCAATAACAGCAAGGATCAGAAAAAAGGTGGGAAAGCACATCATTAAATCCACAAATCGCATTATTACTTCATCAACAATACCGCCATAGTATCCAGATACTGCCCCGATTACAATACCTATCAACACAGCAATACCTATGGATACAAAACCCACAAGCAATGAGATTCTACTCCCGTAAATAATCCTTGCAAGAATATCCCTGCCCAGCGTATCAGTACCGAAGGGGTGGTCAGCAGTGGGGGGTGCGAGGATATTCTTCATATCCGGCTCCACAGGGTCATGGGGTGAGACTACAGGTGCTGCTATGGCACAAATAAACATGGGTATAAGGATAATCAATCCAGTTAAGGCAAGATTATGCTTTATAATCCTTTTAATGATCTCCATACTGTTGGATTATACAATTATTCCATCTCTATTAGCGACCATGCTACAAAAAGGGTGGTTTGGGTATTTTTCTTGGATACTTTATTGAATTGAATGGGTGTATTACTTGTAAAAGAGCCGTCTTCATGCTGAACACTGGCCAGATAACCCTTTGACTTATCTATCAGATCTTTTTTGTCTTTAAGTTTAGAGAGTGCCATAAGTGCATAGGCAGTAACTTCAGGGTCTTCAGGGACATTTTCTGTCATCATGGCGAACCCGCCAGACTGTTTTTGTGTTTTTAAAAGCCATTCCACGGCATCGCTCACAAAAGGTGTGGTGGGTGAAATCCCTGCCATAACAAGGCCCCTTATTACCCATGCAGTGCTTATGGCAAGAGAAGGGGAACCCTTTGGCATCCCATATCCACCATCAGGATTCTGACATCCCATAAGCCAGTCCAGGGCCATCCTCACTGCAGGGTCATTTCTTTTTAACCCTGCATCAATAAAGGCATTTATAACAACAGCTGTATATATAGTGAGAGGTGCACCCTCTTTTCCTATTCTTTTAAAACCACCTGCCTCATCCTGAACATTTCTTAAATATTCAATGCCTTTTTTTATTGCCTCTTCTCCTGTACCGGCCTGCTTCAGTGCTATAATGGCAAATGCCGTATGGGCAGTGTTATTGTTCCAACTGCCATCTGGTTTCTGGTCTTTTAGAATAAATTCTATACCTTTATCTGCCTTATCATCATATGCTTTTTTCATCTTTAAGACCTTTACTGCCCAACTCGTAGGTTCAGCCTCTGGAGGAAATTCACCCTTCAGCCTTGACCATGCACCGTTTTCATACTGAACAGAAATAATGTGGTCCATTGCCTTTTTAACAATATCCTGAGACTGAGAAAATGCGACAAAAGGGAAGAGGATAATGATGATGGTTAAAAAAATATATTTTTTCATAACTCCCTCCCAAAAAAGATATAGATGTTATATATGTTTAAATATTACATGCAAAAATCAAATGTGTCAAAAAACATTTTATTTAATTTTATTCCAGCAGATAAAAAACGCCTCTTATTGATTTACGGTGGACATTTTGCACATATGGACCTGAACTGCATGGTGCTTAAGTAGCGGTCACCTCTGTCAGGAAGGATTACAACTATTGTACCTCTGTTGATCTTTTCTGCAATCTTTAAAGCAATGGCTACAGCGGCGCCGCTCGATGTGCCCACAAATATCCCTTCATGCTGGGCAAGAAATCTTGTTGTCTCGAAGGCCTCGCCGTCATTTACAAGATATCTTTCATCAAGTATAGATGGGTCAAATATTTTAGGCACAATGGATTCTGTCATATTTTTTAAGCCCTGAATGGTATGACCCATTACTGGTTCAACGCCCACTATCTTTATATCGGGCTTTACAGATTTTAAGTATTTTCCCGTGCCCATGAGTGTTCCTGTTGTGCCCATGCCTGCCACAAAATAGTCTATGTCACCGTTTGTCTGTCTGATTATTTCTGGTCCTGTTGTTTCAAAATGGGCAAGGATATTGTCTGGATTATCATACTGATTGGGCATATAATATTTATCCGATGCTTCCTCTAAAAGTTTGTATGCCATCTTTATAGCACCATCTATATTTTCCCTTGCAGGTGTTAAAAAGACATGGGAACCCAAGCCTTCAAGTATTAATCTTCTCTCCATGCTTACGCATTCTGGCATACATAGTTCTACCTTATAACCTTTTGCTGCCCCTATCATTGCAATGGCAATACCAGTGTTACCGGATGTGGGCTCAAGTATGATTTTTTCTTTTGTTAGTTCGCCCCTTTCCTCGGCCTTCTGGATCATGTAAAGGGCAGGTCTGTCCTTTACTGAACCGCCGGGGTTACATCCTTCGAGTTTGCAGAGTATACGCACCCCAGGTTTTCTATTGATATTCATAAGTTCCACAAGAGGGGTATTGCCTATGGCCTCAAGGATATTCATGATATTTTACCTCCCATTAAAAAAGTAAATATAAAATAACAGAATAATATCTTTGAAACAAGGCATATTTTGATTAAACCATTGAATTTATGACAATTAAGTTTTATCTTTTTATTGAAAATCAGAAGAGTAATTAAAATGAAGGTAACAAGACATTGCAAAAACTGTTTAATGAGGCTTGCAGAGAATACCTGTTTTCTTTCTCATGCTGATAAAGAGGTTTTATATGATTGCTTCAGACTAATAGATGAAACATTTGATGAAAATGTAACACCGCCTTATATTGCAAATAAAATTTTCAGTTTAATAAAAGAAAAAACAAATGTTTTAGACCCCTATAGAGAAAAAAAGGATAAAGAATTATCCATAGCAAGAAAGGCAACACAGGCATATTATGACCATTTTGGCAAGGACCTTGAGGGCGTATTAAAATTTTCTGCTTTGGGAAATTCAACGGATACATTTCTTGATACTGTTGAAAGTGATTTTTTAAAACTCCATAAGATAGAATTTTATGCAGAATTAGAAAAAATTGATGAAGAGATAAACAAACAGGATAGAGATGTGCTTTTTCTCGGTGACAATGTGTTTGATTTTTTATTCGATATGAAATTGATTCGATTTCTCGAAGATAAAGGCAAAAAAGTATTTTATGCAGTGAAAGAAGCGCCAATCCAGAATGATCTCTCTATGGTCGATGTTTTTAAATATCAATTTGACAGAATATTTAGTAATATTATTTCAACGGGCAACGATAGGGTGGGCATTGAAAAAAAAGATACAAGAGGTAGGATAAAAGAATTCTGGGATGGTGATGCCATTATTATTGCAAAGGGCATGGGTAACTACGAAACCATTTCAGAATTCAAAGATGGAAGAAAGGTGATACACATAATGAAGGTGAAATGCTCTGCTGTCAGTGAGGCCATTTCTCATCCTGAAGGAACTTATGTTGCATTGGTTCGTTAATTTTATTAAAATGGAATGCACTGTGAAAGGTGAAATCTCATGGGAACAAAAAAAGATTATTATGAAATCTTAGGTGTTTCAAAAAACGCAACAGATGAGGACATAAAAAAGGCATATAGAAAACTTGCCTTAAAATACCATCCAGACAGAAATCCAGGCAACAAAGAGGCAGAGGAAAGATTCAAAGAGATAAATGAGGCTTATGCTGTATTGAGTGACAAAGAAAAAAGAAAACAATACGATACATTCGGCATGGCC
>JAOAFK010000186.1 GCA_026416315.1 Syntrophorhabdaceae bacterium
ATGTAAGCTATAATTGTTAGACCCGAAAGTTGCATTAAAGCCCATCTCCATGAACCACTCTCTTTTGCTGTAATTGTCACTGTTGCCATGCATGGCATGCTTATAAGGATAAAAAGCATTATGGAGAATCCCGTTAAAGGAGAATAATCTTCTTTTAATTTTTGTCTTAATGTTTCTAAGGTGTCTTTTGCCTCACCTAAGGAGTAGACGATTCCTAATTGGGCAACAAATACCTCTTTTGCAGCAAAGGCACCGATTAAAGCAGTGCCTATCTTCCAGTCAAATCCCATAGGTAAAAGAGCCGGCTCTATTGTCTTTCCTATTTTTCCTGTTATACTGTTTATGAGCTTTTCTTGATTTTCTTCATTTTCAATGGCTTTTAATCTTTCTGACTTTTCTTTCTCATCTAATATGTATGTCTCTATGGAGTGCTTATTCTTTTGATAATATTCCTTTCTCTCTTCTGATATGCCTGGAAAAGAAGATATGAGCCACAGAATTATAGATATCCCAAGGATGATTGTCCCTGCCCGTTTGAGATATAGCCAACACCTCTGCCATATGTGTATCAAGATGCTTTTTAAAGTGGGCATGCGATAAGGAGGCAACTCCATAATAAATGTAGCTGGCTCTCCCTTAAATACAGTAACACTGAGAAGCTTTGCAATAATAACTGCAAGGGCAATGCCTGTAATATAAATTATCCATAACATAGGTGCATAGAGTTTCTCAGGAAAAAAAGCAGGGATAATCAAGGTATAAACAGGCAGTCTTGCACCACAGCTCATAAGTGGTATTACAAGCATGGTAATGAGCCTGTCTTTTTTATTCTCCAATGTTCTTGTGGCCATAATGGCTGGCACAGAACAACCAAAACCTATAAGCATGGGAATAAAGCTCTTTCCATGAAGCCCTATTTTTTTCATTAACCTATCCATTATGAATGCTGCCCTTGCCATATATCCAGTATCTTCGAGAATTGAAATGGCAAAAAATAGAAAGAGTATATTAGGGAGAAAGACAAGGACTGAACCAACTCCACCTATGACCCCATCGGTTAGAAGGGATTTTAAAGGGCTTTCTGAATGAGGTGCCCATAAACCACCGATTATCACCTTTAACCATTTAAAAAATGATTCTATAAATTCAATAGGGAACTCACCAATGGTGAAGGTAAGTAAAAACACAAGATACATGATGCCAAAGAATATGGGGAGCCCGAGAAAACGGTTTATAACTATTTTGTCTATTTTATCTGATATGGAATGCACCTTATCAATGGTTGAGCGAACCGCCCTCTGACAAATGCCTGAGATAAAGCCATATCTCTTCTCTGCAATGACTATCTCTGGTGGTTCTCTAAAAAGGCCTTCTATCCTGATCGTGCTTTTTTCTTTCTGGATAACGATATCCGGCGAATCTAATTTTTTTATTATATCAATATCGTTTTCAAGGACTTTAATCGCGAGCCAGCGGGTATTGTATTTATTAAAATAGAGGCTTTTCTCAATGATGTTTTTTAACCTTTCTATTTCTTTTTCGAGTTCATCGCCGTAAACTAAGAATCTGGCATTTTTGTTTTTATATCCTTTTGACGCATTATCAACGATCACATCCTTTAATGCTTCAATGCCATAACCCCTGTGGCCCACTGTTTCTACAATAGGGGCATCAAAAAAATAAGAAAACTTTTCCATATCGAATTTATATCCCTTTTTATAGGCTTCATCACTCATGTTGAAAACGAGGATGAGAGGAACATCCATTTCCATAAGTTGAACTGTAAGATATAGATTTCTCTCAAGGTTAGATGAATCAATGATATTAACAACCATATCGGGTTTTTCCTCTATTATGAAGTCCCTTGCCAAAACCTCATCTGGTGAGTATGCAGTTAAGCTGTAAATACCGGGTAGATCCACCACCTTGATTTCAAAATCATTGTGTTTAAACTGACCTTGCCTTATTTCAACAGTGACACCAGGATAATTGCCTACATGCTGGTGTGCACCGGTTAATCTATTGAATATGGTTGTCTTGCCTGAATTGGGATTGCCTGCAAGGGCTATGGTTATAGACTTCATTCTAAGATCCTCCAGAAATATTTAGTTATATAAAATAAAATTAGCCATACCTAATATTATGGACAAAAAAATTTATGCCACCATAATCTTTTCGGCAATGCCATATCCAATGACTATGCGGCTACCTTTAATGGATATGACAAAAGGGCCTTTTATGGAATTATGGAGTACTTCTAATTCAGTGGCAGGGATAACACCCAGGTCTGTAAGTTTTTTCGTCAATCCACAGCCTGCGATAATCTTGATGACTTTAACACGGCTTCCTTTTTTTACAAAACATAAAGGCATGCAATGTGTTTTTGATTCCATATTATATAACCTCAACTTCTATATTTTCAGCCTCATCCTTTCTTAATGAAAGGTGATAACCCCTTACTTTTATGTCAATGGGATCACCCAATGGTGCTATGCGTTCCATTTCAATAACAGCTCCCTGTATTATGCCCATATCAGAGAGACGTTTTTTTATCTCACCAACTCCAGCTATATTTAAAATCTTACATCTCTGGCCTGGTTTTATATCCTTTAATGATAGCTTGAAGCCCTCTTTTTCTTTTAAGAGTTTTGAGTCTCTTTTCAGATCATCAAGACAGGTTGTGATGCATGTCTCGCAGTTCTCTTTTGTATCTTCATTATCACAATGATAGGCAAAGCCTTTTATCCATTTACTGCCACCTCTTGGACAGGTCTCAACAAATTCTATAAATTTCACAAACCTTTCTATTAGTTCCTTTGGGATGGA
>JAOAFK010000191.1 GCA_026416315.1 Syntrophorhabdaceae bacterium
AAGGCTTCGCCTTTACCACATTCCCACAGTACGACGACTACGGAGATGAAGTGATGAATAATAATTTATATAAATACAAAAATTGTTAATGAGGACATTTCTATTTTGGTAAAAGTAGGACATTTCTATTTTGAGTTGACAAGGAGTATTATTTTTCTTGACAAAGTAAATGCCTTTCCTTAAAATTAAAAATCATGACTGATAAAAAAGCATTTTATGGTTTCTTTTATTTTTACTTTAGGAGCCTGCACCCAGGCTTAAGTTTGTCTTGAGAAAGACAAAAGCCATGGGTGCAAAACCCCATGGCTTTTTTAGTTTAAAAGCCATGGAGGGATGACTTCCATGGCTTTTTTAATATGTAAGGAGGGATCCATGTTAGTATCAGATGTTATTAAAAAACAGATGGAGGAGACAGGCTGGATAAGGAGGATGTTCGAGGAAGGCATAAAAATGAGAAAACAATATGGGGATGAGAATGTTTATGATTTTTCCCTGGGAAACCCCTTTATTGAACCCCCTGAACAGTTGATAAGAGCCCTCATCGATACATTGAGTGATCCTGTCCCAGGAATGCACAGATATATGCCCAACAACGGTTATGAAGATGTAAGAAGCGAAATAGCAACATATCTGAAAGAACATTACGACATGCCTTTTACGGCAGATCATGTATATATGAGTGCTGGCAGTGCAGGAGGATTGAACATCCTTCTTAAAAGTATGTTAAACAAGGGTGATGAGGTAATAGTTCCAAAACCCTACTTTATGGAATATAGATACTATATTGAAAGTCACGGTGGGAACATAAAAACTGTAAGCACAGATGAGGAATTTCAACTCGATATTGATAAAATTGAGGCAGCAATATCAGAAAAGACAAAGGCAATATTAATCAACAGCCCTAATAATCCAACAGGTGTTGTCTACAGGGAGGAAAAATTAAAGGAACTTGCAGCACTTCTTTATACATACAGGGAAAAAGGACAAAAAATCTATCTCATTTCCGATGATGCATACAGAAAGATTGTGTTTGATAATATCAAATTGCCTAATATCTTTAAGATCTATGACCTTGTCATATCAGTTACATCCCATTCAAAGGACCTGGCACTCCCCGGTGAAAGGATAGGTTATATTGCCATCTCTCCCAAGATAAAGGAGGTAAAGTCCCTTGTGTCTGCCCTTATGTTTTCAAGTAGGGCCCTTGGCTTTGTGAATGCCCCTGCATTATTTCAAAGGGTTATCGGAAAGTTCCAGAAAAATTCCATTGATGTCATGGATTATCAAAAAAAGAGGGATTTCATATATAAAATCATAACTGATGCAGGCTTTGAGTGTGTAAAGCCCCAGGGCGCTTTCTATCTGTTTCCGAAGTGTCCCATAAAGGATGAATTAAAATTTGTACAAATCATGCAGGAAGAGGAAAGGATCCTTGTGGTACCCGGAAGGGGGTTCGGAAAATCCGGTTATTTTAGAATTGCTTACTGTGTTCCCCTTGAAAAGATATTGAAGGCTACCGATGGTTTTTTAAATATTGGAAAACGATATATAAAGGGGTGAGATGATGATATCAAAGAGCATTTATCAGTCCATGAAAGGCTCATCCTGGATAAGGGCCATGTTTGAAGAAGGTGAACGACTAAAAAAACAATACGGTGAGGAAAATATATTTGATTTCACCCTCGGTAACCCAATAACTGAACCGCCAAAAGAATTGAAAGAAGAACTGAAGCGTATTGCCACATCTCAGATTAAAGGTATGCATCGTTATATGTCCAACAGCGGCTATGAAGCTGTAAGGGAAGAGATTGCCTCATTCCATAAAGAAAGGACGGGTCTTCCCTTTACAAAAGATCACATTATCATGACTGTGGGCTCTGCCGGTGGGTTAAATGTTGTGTTAAAGGCCTTACTGGATCCTGGCGATGAGGTCATTGTCCTCAACCCTTATTTTGTAGAGTTTAAATTCTATATAGAAAACCATAACGGTGTTATGAGGCTTGTGGAGACCAAAGATGATTTTCATTTAAACATTGATAATATTGAAAAGGCGTTAAATGAAAAGACAAAGGCAATCATCATAAACTCTCCAAATAATCCTACAGGTATTGTCTATTCTGAAGAAGAATTAATGGCCCTCGCTTCTCTCCTTGAAGAAAAAAGAAAAAAGGGTAAAAGGATTTTTATAGTCTCCGATGAGGCATACAGAAAGATTATCTACGATAATATTAAATTTCCAGACCTTTTTAATATATACGAGGATACAATCTCTGTAATATCCCATTCAAAGGATCTGGCCTTGCCTGGAG
>JAOAFK010000202.1 GCA_026416315.1 Syntrophorhabdaceae bacterium
TTGCACCTATTTCGATTTCTTTCTCTTTGTTAATTTTTATCTTTCCCAATTCTTTTATATTTAAGACAGAGATGATATGTTCAGGATTTATTAATCTCAATTTCATCCTCGGCAGAAGTTCTGTTCCACCCCCCATAATCAATGCCTGGTTTCCATATCTTTCTTTAAAAGAGGCGAGGGCTTCTATAGTTTTTGGGGCATGGTATTGAAAATGCGGCAAACGCATAATATCTATTTTTATTTGCCTTTTTCAAGAAGTTCTATAAGCAATCTGTCAGATAACATAAAAAAGGCAATTCTCGTTGGTTCTCTGCACTGTCGCTTAAAATTTTCATCATAGGCAAAACAATCCACAGGAGGTGATATCATCTTAAAGCCTTTTTTCACAAATTCCTCTGACTTTTTTTCAATATCTTCAACCTCAAAGCATATATGATGTAATCCACCGCCTCTTTTTTTAATAAAATTTATTACAGGTGATGTGTCATCTATCGGTTCAAGGAGTTCTATATGGGCTTGATTATCAAAACCTATATCAACAAAAATCCCCTTGACCTTCTGGATCATATCACACGCAGCATCGGTGGCATCAGTTAGACCTATAGTACTTAAAAGCCTTTTATATTCTTCAATGTCCTTTACAATTATACCAATATGATTTAATTTCAATTATGGTACCTCCTTTTAAAATGTAATTAACATTTATTAAGATTTACCGTCAAGTTTTCATTAAGATTAAATTATGTTTTTCTTGAAAAATTTTTTTTATTAAAGGAAAATGGATATTTGAAAAGTAAAAAAATGAGGCTTTTTACAAATGTGTGATGAACATCTATTAATAGAACTGAATGAGCTGAGAAAAAGACTTCGTGAACTTGAAATATGCGAGATTAATTACAGAAAAGCTGAGGAAAAATACAGGAATATCTTTGAAAACGCCATAGAGGGTATTTTTCAAACAAGCCCTGAAGGTCGTTTTTTAAGCGCAAACCCCTCCCTTGCAAAGATACATGGATATGATTCACCAGAAGACCTTATAAACTCCATAACGGATATTGAGCATCAATTATATGTTAGACCTGAAGATAGAAAAAGAATGGTAAAACTACTCCATGAGCAGGGTTACGTAGAGCATTTTGAAGTGGAGATGTACAGGAAGGATAGAAGTAGGCACTGGATATCCATAAATGCAAAGGCCGTGAAAGACAAGGACAATAATATACTCTACTATGAAGGCACGATGTTAGATATAACCCAGAGAAAGCTTGCTGAACAGGCCCTCAAAGAAAGCGAGGAAAGATACAGAATTGCCATAGAACATTCAAATGATGGGGTATCAATCATCCAAGGGGATAAAATTCAATATGTGAACAAAAAATTTGTGGATATGTTTGAATATGATAACTATGAAGAGATAATAGGAAAGCCTATCTTCATTACAGTTCATCCCGATGATGTTGAAATGGTTAAGGACATGAATCGCAGAAGAAGGCTCGGCGAAGATATACCAGCAAGATATGAATTTAAGGG
>JAOAFK010000229.1 GCA_026416315.1 Syntrophorhabdaceae bacterium
GATTAAAGACAGGATACTATAAAGAGACAGGTTTCAATATTGTAGCCACAGGAAAAAAGAATGAATTAAGGTTTATAGTGGTTGTATTGGGAAGTCCAACGGCAAAGATAAGGGATGATATAGCCATAGAGAAATTCAAAATGGCATTTGCACAATATAGAATTGTAAATGTTGTTAAAAAAGGAGAGGTGATTGATAAGGATATCTTTCTTGTTGATGGTAAATACAGAAAGATAAAGGGCGTTACAAATGCAGGCTTTGTATATCCAGTGCCCAATGATAAGAAAGACTCAATAAGAAAAGAGATTGTGGTTCAGGAAAAGGTTAAAGGTGAGGTAAGGGAAGGTCAAAAATTAGGGGAAGTAATTATTAAAATGGATGATAATATTCTCACAAGGATAGATATCGTTTCTCCTGTTTATGTTCCAAAGGCAAATCTTTTTACAAGAATAATAAGAAGGTTGGGGTTAAACATATAATGGAAAAACAATTTTCAAAACTAAATGGAAAGGAAATAATAGTAGGTATAACTGGTGGAATTGCAGCATATAAAACAGCAGAACTCGTGAGAGAACTCACAAAAAGGGGTGCCAATGTCCATGTGGTCATGACAAAAAATGCCATGGAGATTGTCACACCTCTTACATTTCAAACCATATCCGGTAATCCTGTTGTCCACCAGATGTTCGAACTTTTCTATGGTTCAAAGATAGGTCACATTGCCCTATCAGATATAGCAGACCAGATGGTCATTGTCCCTGCAACGGCAAACATTATAGGGAAGATCGCAAACGGTATTGCCGATGATTTTTTGACAACAATGGTCATGGCAACCACGGTGCCCATACTTTTTGTGCCTTCCATGAATACAAAGATGTGGGAGAGTAAGGCTGTCCAGTGTAATATTCAAAAGCTAAAGGAGATGGGGTTTGAAATAATGGAGCCCGGTACAGGGGATCTTGCCTGTGGAACCCAAGGTAAGGGCCGATTGCCTGCAATTGGCGAAATCCTCGAAAAGATGGAAGATATATTTACTAAGAAGGATTTAAAAGGCGAGAAGATCCTTGTTACAGCAGGTCCTACTATGGAATTTATTGATCCTGTTAGATGTATTACAAACAGGGCGTCAGGAAAGATGGGTTATGCCATTGCAAAGATTGCAAGAAGAAGGGGTGCTGAAGTGGTTTTAATAACTGGCAAAACATATTTAGAACCGCCAAGACCTGATATAAAGGTAATAGAGGTCATTACAGCGAATGAGATGAGGGAAGCAGTGCTTGAACATTATGGGGATTGTTCTGTCATAATAAAAACTGCTGCCGTAGCCGATTTTAGATGTAAAAGTGAAAACTGTCAGAAGATAAAAAAACAGGATGATAAGGAAACGATCATTTTAGAACTCGAAAAGAATCCGGATATAATAGCTGAACTCGGTAAAATCAAAGAAAATAGAATACTTGTAGGTTTTGCAGCAGAGACAGAGAACCTTATTGAACATGCCTATGATAAATTGAAAAGAAAGCATCTTGATCTAATAATTGCAAATGATGTTTCTAAACCAGGTATAGGCTTTGGTTCTGATATGAATGAGGTTACAATAATAGATAAAACCGGTTATGCAAGACATATTCCGCAGAAGAGTAAGGACGAGATTGCAGATATAATCCTTGATTCAGTCAAGAGAATTTTAAGAAAGAGAAAAAAGGTAAAATAGAAGTTTTGAGGTATTTTATTTTTTTGAGAAAAATTTATGTTACATCTTATTTCCCATCTAAAGTTAAAGCATAAACAAATCAATAAGAAAATAATCATTTTCTTTTTTTTGGTCTTCTCTGTTTTAATTGTGAAACCTGTATTTGCAAAAGAAGATAGAATACCCGATGTGGTTCAGGCAGTTGGAAATGCTATAGTGAATATAAAGACAGAAGAGTTGGTAAAATCTGAAAATTCTGATGAAAAAAGATCCATCATCATCAGGCGTTTTGTAGAATCTGAAGATGAGGAGGAAATCAATGAAAATTATGGCTCCGGTGTTGTGATAAGCCCCAATGGTATAGTTGTTACAAACGAACATCTCATATCAAAGGCAATAAGCATAAAGGTTAAATTTTTAAACGGAAATGAATATGATGCATATGTTTTAGGAAGCGATCCTGAATTCGACATTGCCCTTTTAAAAATCATCGGGGGATCTAATTTTCCATATTTAAAAATTAATAAAAAAAAGACCGTGAGGGTAGGGGAGAGGGCTATAGTTATAGGTAATCCATATGGTCTTTCTAATTCTGTAACAGTAGGTGTCATAAGTGCCCTTGGAAGAAATTTAAGGATAGACAACAGAGTATATGTGAATCTAATCCAAACAGATGCAGCTATAAATCCTGGAAATAGTGGTGGGGTTTTGATGGATGTGGAAGGAAATCCCATTGGCATCGTAACTGCCATATACAGCGAGGGCAAAGGTATTGGATTTGCCATTCCCATTGATGATGTAATGAATATGCTTTCAGAATTTTTAAGTGCAGGCTCAAAAAGACCCATATTCGGTCTTTTTCTTGAAAAGAAGAAAAATGATAAAGAAGTATTTTTCTATGTAAACAGGATAATACCGGGAAGCCCTGCAGAAAAATATGGCATAAAGGTTGGCGATAGGATTATAGAGATAAACAGAAAAAAGATAAGAGAAGGCATAAAACTTTATAGAACCATGAGGGAGTTTGCAAAAAATGATAATATTCAATTAAAGATATTAAGAGACCAGAATACATTCGAGATTAATATTGATACTAAATCTATAAAGGAATATAAACCAGACCCTATTGATGAAGGTTTGATCAACATAAGGGTATCAAATATAAAAGGTTACCCCAAGTTGAAATATAAAATCAGGCAGAAAGATGGAGTTGTTGTCACAAAGGTATACAAATCAGGTTTTGGTGAAAGGATAGGGCTAAAAAACGGTGATATCATTATAAAGATAAACAATTTTTTAATTTCAAACAAAGAAGAATTCGATACTTATATGCTTGAAGGCTTAAAAAGGAATTATATTTTATATCAGGTAAAGAGGAAAGACAGTATATTTTATTTACCTGTAAAACTCGATGCTTTACTATAG
>JAOAFK010000068.1 GCA_026416315.1 Syntrophorhabdaceae bacterium
GATGGTAACAGGGATTCCCTTTTCTGTAGTTCTTTGATATGCCCCCGGGGTTGTCTGATATTCTATTTTTTGTATACTGTTTAAGTCAAAGGATTGTGTCCTTCCGTCTTTGAAAAAGATTATCATCTTATCCTCTGCAAAAGCAGCACCACCCAAAAAAAATAAAACAAACAATACACACACTCCATAAAACATCAATTTTTTCATGTTAACCTCCAAAAAATAGATTTTATTTTTTCCATTTAATCAAGCCTTCCATTATTACAGTGGCATCGTCAACAACCTCCGGTATGGATTTTCCACCTGAGAGCTTTCTAATCATTCTATTGGCTTTAATAGGGTCTATAGTGTTTTCACCGAATGCCTTTAAAATTTTGTGGACATTCTCCCAGTGAACCTGTGATTTCTTTAGGGCCTCAGCGGATACATCACTTGCTGGTTTTGCATCTTTCAATAAAGGCATGAGTTTTGTTTCCATGTCTTTTGCAGCGCCCCTGCTTATCTCCTGTAGTTTCTCCATATAAGACAGCGCAGGATCGTTGAGCATATGGTGCATTTTATAACGGGTGACATCGGCACTCTGCTCAGCCCATAGACGATTAACAGCACTTTTGTCTTTTCCAAGTAAGGCTAAATCCTTATAACTTTCAAGGTGTGCACTTGTGGTTACTGTTTCCCATGACCTTTCAGCGCTTTTTCCTGTTACTCTTCTATAGCTCTCGTTCCATGCCTCCTGTGCATCTTTTTGCCATTTTTCAACTGTTTGTGGCTGACCATCTTTTGTAAGCCAGTTGTTTCGCCTCATTTTACCGTCTTTATCTATAATCCATGTAGGCTTTTCCACAAGCCCTATATCATAATCCATTCCCACAGAGCCAGAACTTGAAGCATTGCGAAACTCTTTAAGTTCCTGCTTATTCCATCCTTTCAGTTTCATGGCCTCATGAAAATTTGCCTCCACTTCAGCATGTACGGCTCTCATATATGCGTTGTATCCTCTTTGTGACAAGGCATCTCCTTTATATTTAAGATAATTTTTTGCATGGGGGTTGGCATTTATTTCAACGGCTAATTTTCGCACCACATCTTGCTGTTTGAGGATTTCCTGCGGTGATGCACCACTTCTTCCTAATAACTGGAGTTCT
Source organism: Syntrophorhabdaceae bacterium (assembly GCA_026416315.1). Classification (GTDB taxonomy): domain Bacteria; phylum Desulfobacterota; class Syntrophorhabdia; order Syntrophorhabdales; family Syntrophorhabdaceae; genus JAKORG01. The sequence goes on from JAOAFK010000068.1 coordinate 1,146, forward strand.
GCCTGTGCCTTTTTAAACTCCTTAACGACTGTTTCCCCCTTTATGCGCGCCTGTTTAAACTGGGTAAGCTCCATATATTCCCTCACAGATAAAGTTGATGAGGGTGTACCATGAGAAGTTCGTGCCACAGTTCCATTAGGAGTTGTAACGGGCATTTTACTTAATTGTTTACCTAATTGCGTGGCACCATATTCATAGGCCTTGCCTGAAATAAAGGCAATTGCTGCATTTGTTGCAGCACCTTTAAACCCTTCTTGCCTGTAGCCTTTAAAGGCCTCTGCGGCTACATATGTTGGCGTTGAATACCATGAGGCTGCCCTTGTTATTGCCTCTGTTGGGCCTCCCTCAATATAGCCTGTTATACCCTGATATGCTATCATGATTCCTTTCCCTCCTAAAAGGGAACAGGCAAACAAACCTGTATCTGCTGCTGTTTTAATGTTTTGGGCCGCCTCCATACCAAAGCTTGCCCAGGCTGCCTTTTCTTCTTGTTTTGCCGATTCTTTCTGATAATAACCTTGCACTTTTTCATGAAGAGCATCCGCTACTTTGCGAGCCTGTTCTATATCCATATTGGCCATGGTTTCAAGTGGTAGTTGTCTTTTTATAAATGCCCTTGCATCCTCAGCTTCATCGGAAGGTAACATCCCGGCTAGCCTGTTTAGTGAAGTAATAGTTCGCTGATATGCTTCCATCCGTCTTTGATTTTCTTTTATATTGTTTATAAATTGTGCATGGGCATATTCATCAAATGGGGTTCTGTTATGTACAATTACACCTGTGCGGATTGAATCAATGAGGTCTCTTTCAGCCTGAAGGTCTGACCTTCCCTGTAGTATGCGCCATTGAAGGGAGGCGCGCCTCTCTGGGTCGTTTTCTCTTGAAAGCTCTTCTTCATACTTTGCGATATTGCTCTCAATGATTCTTATATTGGCCTCATGAAAGGCAATCCTCTCCTCTTTATTTTCTATGTCCTCTTCATTAACTACCTTTTCTTTCTCCAATTTTTCTGATTCTTCAGGAATCCCCAATTTAACCGAAGTTACTGCCTTAGTTATAAAATCTTTCCATTTATGAAAATTATTCCTGAATTTTTGTGCACAGGGTTGTTCAAATTCGTGAATAGGACAGTGATAGGCATAACTTGTTGCTTGATAAGTAACATATAATCCATAGGCGCAGGCATTTACTCCTTTATGCGTTAGATAGCCTTCACCACTTACGGTGTACGATCGTCCTGGATATGAATACATACCCCATTGATACTCATATATTTTTCCTGTAAAATCACCTATAGAAAGCTCATAAAAACTTTTGCTTTTATTCTCACCTATCTGGAATTGTTCATATATTTCTCTAATTTCTTCTGGTTTTCTTAAGGTTTCGGATTCCGAGGGATTAGCAAAATGTATTGTTATTTGGGCATTATTGCTTAGCTTTGAATAATGGTGTTGAATCTCAATCTTTGTAGTTCCGTCTCTATGCATTACATTAGTTTTTGTTTGATAGGTTGAAACTTCTTCTGGTGTTTCAAAGCTATGCTCTATATGTGGTCCTCTCCAGATTTTACCAGCCATTTTTGGTGTATACTGACCTGTATCGTATATAAATATATTCGATTTCATGGGGATAACAAGCCTGCCCGAACCTATTTCTTTACCGTATGCATCAAATGCTTTAATTGTTATGTCTTCTATATCCCCGAAATAGTCAGTGGCAAGAAGGACTGTAGGCTGACCTGTGGCAGGCATTGTAATTGGATAGGTACCTCGAGATTGCCATCTATATTCTTTTGCCTTATCAGCAATATGAGGAGGCACTTCAGCACGCACCTCTATGGTAGAGGCAGAAGTGACAATTTCTGTGGATGGAATAATTCTTATGTCTCCCTCTTTTTTAATGGAAGCTGTAACTATAGAAGAAACCACTCTTTTTGGTTCGGTCTTAGCCTCTTTTTTCATAACTTTTTTTGCAATTTTAACAGCCTCTTTATGTGTCCTTCTTGCCCTTGTTTTTGCCTCCTTAACGTCAGGGGGATTTCCAAGGGATTGTATGGTTTTCACAATTTCTGACATGCGGGCCTGTAAGGTGGTAAGCATATCTTTTTGTTTTTCTGCGATGGCAAGGGCCTCTCTTACCCCTTCTTCTGACCCATATGATGCAGCTAATACAGCCTCTTCCCATGCGCTATCAAATTCATCGGCAGCAGTGGCTATCGCTGCACGCAAGGATAGAAATTCGGAAAGATAAGGGTTGAGTTTGTTAAGATAATCAATACTCTCGTCTGTTGGGAAATCAAAAAGTGGTGCCCATTGTTCATCAAAACGTTTTTTTTCATCTGATGAAAGCTCTCCCATCAATATGAGCATAGCCTCCATTGCAGCTGAGACGGCCCCATTGTATTGATTTATAGTGAGATTGTTGATATTTAATGGTTCCTTTATGACATAAGGGGATACGCCTGTAGAAACAAGGTCATGTATATATGTAGCAGGTAAGGGCAACGTTATCGGAGTCTGTGAAGATGGCGATAAAACTTTAGGTTTTGTAAAATCTGTCTTTGTTTCATCAGAATCAGGTTTAGGGGATATAAACTTTTCCTGATGGACACCAAGGAGATCATCTACGCTACTTGAGATCTTTTTGGAAAATTCATCTATTGCTTCAAGATATCTTTTGCCTTCATGTAATGGAATGCCTTGCTGTATATTGGGGTCTACCTGATGTAATAATGGTGGTATTTGTTTTCGCTGAAACTCGATTTTAAGAATATTATTTATTTCTATGGACTCGTTTTTACCGTCTTTAAATATTATGGTCATTTTGCTCTGGGCAAAAACGACCTCGACGATAAAGAGGACAATCACTCCATAAAAAAATAATTTTTTCATTTGACTTACCCCTTATTTTCTTTTTTTCATTTTACAAAATATACATTCCAAATGCCTATCTGCCTTAGCCCAATCTTTTAACCAATTGTATAAAAAAAAATTACTCAAATAATCACCTTAAAGGCATGATGAACTTAAAAGGTGAAGAAGACCATGTGTTATACATCTCGTTGTAGAACTCTTTTACAACAGAAGAAACAAGTAGTTTTAGAATTGAAAAAGGCCTTTTGCCCTTCACAATGACAGGTTTTCCTTTGATATTCAACACCTTTTTCATGTCTTCTATGCTGTCATGGTATGTTCCTATTACATCCACAAGGCCGTATGTCTTTGCCTGTAAACCTGTAAATACCCTGCCATCTGCATATTTTTTTACTGTTTCAGGATTCATCCTTCTTGAATCGGCTATATCCTTTATGAATTGATCATGGATACTGTTTAATATTTCCTGGATGTATGCCCTTTCTTCCTGTTTCATCTTTCTAAAAGGTGACCCTATATCTTTGTAGATTCCTGCTTTTATGGGCTCTGCCTGTATGCCTATCTTTTTTAAAAGGTCTTCCATGACCACATTTTCCATGATAACACCTATACTTCCTGTAATTGTAGAGGGAAGGGCATAAATCTTATTGCCCGCTGAGGCAATATAGTATCCTCCGGAGGCACACACCGCTCCCATGGACACATAAACAGGTTTTTTCTCCTTTATTTTTTTTATCTCTCTGAATATCTCCTGTGTGGGCCCTGTTGAGCCCCCGGGAGAATTTATCCTTACTATTACGCCTTTTATGTCATTATCCTCTCTGAACCTTACTATATCTTCCAGAACATCTTTTGTATCCATAATAACCCCTTCAATTTCAACTATAGCAATCTTTTCACCAAAAGACAAACCTGTTATACCCGCTAAAATAAATGAAAGAAGAGAAACAGACACAAGCACTATCAAAATGATCAAGGTGATCTTTATGCCCCTTCTCATAACTGGATCTCACCCCCACTTCTCTTTTTCATGATGATACTGCTGAAAGGCCTGCTCTGATATAAAGTTGCGAGTTTTATCTTTGCAAGCTCAAGCATACCGAGAATGGTTACAACCTTATCAGAATGCTCCATATCTTCATCCTCCCTCCATTCAAATACACCTTTTGATTCAAGTATATCCCTTAGAAGTTTTAATTTTTCTTCAAGGGTAGGCTTTAGCTCCCTTATCACAATGTATCTCTCCTGTCTATTCTTCATAAGTTCAAAAAAGATGTTACAGAGGCTTAAGAGATTATATTCTTCTTCGTCTTTAGAAAGACCTGATCCCCTGATAAATGTATCTCGATAGAGAACAGGAAGGTCTTTTAGGGCATCCACCATACCTTTTAACCTTTCGTATTCAATGATTCTTTCAACGAGCTCTTCTCTTGGGTCTTCATCGTTTATAGAAGATTCATCGGGCAAAAGCATCTTTGATTTGATATATATAAGAAGGGAGGCTATCTCTATAAAGTCCTCTGCAATCTTTAGTCTCATTTCTTTTACAAGTTCTACATACTGTAGAAATCTTTCTGTGATGAAGGCAAGGGGGATGTCCCAGATGCTTATACGATTCCTCCTGATGAGATTTACAAGGACTGCAAGGGGTCCTTCATAACATTCCATTCTCAATTCAAGGGTTGGAACGAGTAGCTCCATAGATTATCCTCTATTTCCCTGTAATTTTTCTATGAAACTTCTCACAAAGGCCATCTCCTCTTCTTTTGTCTTCAAATTGTTGTCTATCTTTGCATCCTTGAGTTTATCTAATATCTCCCTATAAAGAGGCCCTTCTTTTATACCCATGGCCTTTAAATCATTTCCTGTTAGAATGGGCTTATATGAATCAATGTATGTTATGTAATTGGAGATGTGCTTTTTTATTTCTTCGGATCTTGTCTTTGCCATAATGAATAGCTTTGCCTCCTCTGATAACTGCTCGATCGTTCTATAAATGCTGCTTTTACTCATAGTAGCGAGTCCTGCGGCAAATTTAATAAGTGTATCCCTTATCTTTTCCACATCATCTACTATCTTTCTTTTAAGAGATTCCTTTAACTCCATCCTGTTACAGAAATCATCCACCTTATCCTGCTTTAGCTGGTCTATTAGCCCGAGTGTATAAAAGGCAATCCTGTCGCATGATCTGTTTTTATATAAAAGCTCATACCACCTGAATACTGTATGCATCTGGAGAAAAAGCCTTTCCTTTTCTTTATCAAATGTTAAATCAGGATATATAAATTTAAGGAGATCAAGGCTTTGCAGCCTCTTTAAGATCTTTTCGCAGTTCTCTTCAAGAAAAATAAGGGATAGCTCCGCCCATATCCTCTTACCCCTTATCTTGGAAAGAAAACCCATTTTTGCAGCATTTTTAATCAAGTTCAGTGTGTGCTTTCCTATCTGAAAGTCAAACCTGTGTTCAAATCTCACGGCCCTGAAGACCCTTGTGGGATCCTCTACAAAACTCAAACTGTGCAGTACCCTTATAACCTTTTCCTTTATATCCCTCTGGGCACCAAAGAAATCTATGAGATGGCCGAATGTGTTTTTGTTCAAAGAGATGGCAAGGGTATTTATGGTAAAATCCCGCCTCTGTAAATCTAATTTTAGAGAACTGTGTTCAACTGTTGGTAAAGAAGCAGGTGATTTATAATACTCAAGCCTTGCAGTAGCAATGTCCAGTTTGAAGCCATCTGGGTAAATTATTTTGGCTGTTGCAAATTCCTGGTGTTGTCTGACCCTGGCTCCGTAGCGTTTTGCAATTTCATTTGCAAATTTTAGACCATCACCTTCTATGACAATATCAATATCATTGTTATAGATTCTCAATAGAAGATCCCTTACAAAACCACCCACAAGATATGCATGGTATCCCATTTCATCGGCAAGGTTTCCGATTTCTATAAGTCTATCTAAGGTATCCTTATCAAGCCTTTCCCTCATGAGGTTTTTTACATTCTTTTTCTTTGTATAAAAGTCATGGATCTCCCTTTTATCAACAACGATCTTGGTCACCTCGTCTTCAAGGACCCTCAATAGATCCGTCCTTGTTATGGCTCCTATAAGTCTTCCATTTTCTACAACTGGAACAAACCTCTGATTACTCCCAATGAGAATATCTTTAACCTTTTCAACAGAATCATCCGGTTTGGCAAACATGGAATCTGTGGACATGTATTCCTTAACAGGGATATTATCTAACTTATGAAATACTGCCTTTTCCACAATCTTTCTTGTTATCACCCCTACAACCTTATCATTTAACAAAACGGGTAAGGCATTTATATTATATTTCACCATTATGTTTTTTGCCTCACTGATGGGGTCATTTCCGTCAACGGTCTTTACAGGGAAGAACATGATATCCTTTGCCGTGTATAATGGTTTTACATTATATCTCAAGTGCTCAATCAATTTATCTTTTGCCTCGTTTATGGTCATATCCTTTATCGTGCACGATGCAGCCTCTTTGTGGCCACCTCCACCCATAAGAGACAGGATATGACCCACATCCACTTCAGGTAATCTGCTTCTACCTATGATATAAACCCTGTCTTCAAGCCTGAATACGGCAAATATGACATTTAAATTCTCCATGTCCCTGTATTTATGAACAACAACGGCAAGATCACCCACATATCTTTCAATGCTTGCCTCTGTCAAAACCACATCAATCCCATTTATATTTAAAACAGATGCGTTGCTTATAAGCTCATTAAGAAGAAATACCTGTTCGGGTGTTAATTCTTTTACAAGAAGGTCAGATACGATATTTACATTTGCTCCGCACGATAGTAAAAATGAAGCAGCCTGGAAATCTTCAATGGTTGTGGATGGAAATAAAAAACAACCTGTCTCTTCATATATGCCCAACATCATGACCGTTGCCTCTTCGGGGGTGATCTCAATATTTTTTTCTTTTAGCATGGATACAATTATCGTTGCTGTAGCGCCTGTTTTTCTTATATATTCCACATCACCTTTAATATCTTCGTTTGTATCAGGATGGTGGTCGAATATGTGTATTTTCAGGTCTTTTTTACCTATGATCTTGGCAAAGTCACCTATTCGAGATCTCTGACGGGTATCTACGATGATTAAGGTGTCAATGGCATTACAATCGATATTTTTTGTCTTCTCTATGTCAAATACATAGAGGGTTGAATGAATCAAAAAATCCCTCAAAGTCTTTTCCTGGGAGCCAGGAAATACAAGCACTGCATCGGGATAGAGTTTTTTTGCAGCCACCATGGATGAAAGGGAATCAAAATCTGCGTTGTTATGGGATGTAATGACCTTCATCTATAACATTAACCCCTTGGATGATACTTTTTGTGAATTTCTTTTAACCTTTTGCTATCTACATGGGTATATATCTGGGTTGTGGAAATATCTTCATGGCCGAGGAGTAACTGGACAGACCTTAAATCAGCACCACCCTCTAATAGATGGGTTGCAAAGGTATGTCTTATTGTATGGGGAGATACATGGGTTCTCTCAATCTTTCTTGCATATTTTCTTATAATCTTCCATATGGCCTGTCTTGTTAATCTCCCCCCTTTTTTGTTACTAAAAAGATATGGACCTTTTGGTTTTTCTTCAAAAAGATATCTTTTTATTGCCTCTTTTGAATAAGAACCAATGGGCACAACCCTTTCCTTTGACCTTTTACCCGTTGCTATAAGAAAACCTCCATCAAGGTTTATATCACTCTTTTTTAGATTAATAAGTTCTGATACCCTAAGTCCTGTGGCATACATGAGTTCAAGCATTGTTCTATCCCTTAATGATTTCCTTTCTCCTTCAGTGAGCCTTAACAATTCCAACATCTCTTCCTGACTTAAAACCTCTGGTATGGAAGGCCTATATTTAGGGGCTTCTAATTCTTCAAAGGGATTTGTCTTAATCAATCCTTCCATGGTCATAAAATTAAAAAAACCTCTCAGACTTGAAATGGACCTTGTGATACTTCTTGTCTTTTTCCCTCTGTCCATAAGATGGGCTATAAAATTGTTCACATCCTCTTGAAGGGGAAACTGTATTGAATTCTCTTCAAGATATTTTAAAAACTCAAGGATATCTCTTGTATAGGCTTCAATGGTGTGGTTTGAGGCGCCTCTCTCGGCAGTTAAATAGCCTATGTAACTGTCAAGGCAGTGATAAAAGTTCATCCATCACCTATATGCCTGTAGAACCAAAACCACCTTCGCCCCTTTTTGTTTCTGGTAATTTAGACACAATATCAAATTCTGCCTTTGCAATGCTTTTAAATACAATCTGGGCGATTCTGTCACCATTTTTTATGGTAAAAGGTTCATGACCGAGATTTATAAGAAGAACCTTTACCTCTCCCCTGTAATCACTATCGATTGTGCCTGGTGTATTCAAAACGGTGATGCCATAATTGTATGCAAGACCACTGCGGGGCCTTACCTCTCCTTCATACCCCTGGGGTATACTCAAAAATATCCCCGTAGGAATTAAAGCCCTCTCGAGAGGTTTTATTGTGACAGGGTCTTCAATATAGGCAAATAGATCCATTCCAGAAGCAAAATCCGTTGCATATTGAGGAAGCTTTGCCCCATCTTTTTTAGTCACATATACCTTCAGTTTTTCCATATTTCTTCAATAGCCTTTATATTTGCCTTTCCCAGGACTGTAATAGAAATATTTTCCATATCATGGAATATGAGGTCAATTACAGCATTGATATCCTTTTTTTCTATTCCCTCTATCTCTTTGATGGTTTCTTTTAAGGGGATGTATCCATCGAAATATATCTCGTTTTTCGCAAGCCTTCCCATCCTTGCATCTGAACTCTCTAAGGACATAAAAAGGTTGCCTTTAATATGGTCTTTTGAAAATTGCAACTCATTATCCGATATGCCATCTTTTTTGATTCTTAAAATTTCTTCCTTTAAAAGGGACATGACTTCAAGGACATTTTCCTCTGATGTGGAAGTGGATATCCCGAATGTTCCTGTGTCTTTAAAACAACTCACATAGGAATAGATATTATAAACAAGACCCCTTTTTTCTCTAATCTCTTGAAACAGGTGAGAACTTGCACTGCCTCCTATTATGGCATTCAATGCATAAAGGGCATATCTTTTATCATCCACCTGACTCACACCCTTTGTTCCCAGACAGATATAGGTGTGTTCAAGGTCTCTCTCAATGTAGTTTATATGATTCTGAGGAACCGGAACAGTTAATTCATCTTTTCCATTTTCATATGCCTCGCAACTATCAAAGGCCTTTTTTATTTTGGCCATAAAGACTTCATGGTCAACTCTTCCTGTTGCGGTGATTATCAACCTTTTAGGATTATAATGTCTTTTGAAGTGCTCAATTAAATCATTTTGGGTGAACCTTTCTATGTTTTCATGGGTACCTAATATGGTCATGCCAAGGGGATGGTCTTTAAAATACGAGGCATTGAAGAGATCAAAAATATACTCCTCTGGATTGTCTTCTACCATCTTTATCTCCTGGGCAATCACATATTTTTCTCTCGCCATGTCGTCATTTCTGAACAGGGAATTTTTATACATATCTGATAAGACATCAATGGCAATATCCATATCCTTCTTCAATACCTTTGCATAAAGGCACGTATACTCTTTTCCTGTAAATGCATTGATCGTGCCACCTATGGCGTCAATCTCCCTTGCGATCTCATAGGCTGTTCTTTTTTGGGTACCTTTAAAGAGCATATGTTCTATGAAATGGGATATGCCGTTGTTTGTATGGTCCTCGTATCTACTACCCGTCTTCCACCATAATCCAATCGAAATGGATGAGAAATATGGGATGGATTCTGTAACTATTGTCAGGCCGTTTTGTAGGACTGTTTTTCTGTACATCTATTTCTTTTTTTCCTGCTTATCACCCAATACTGCCTTTCTTGAAAGTCTTATCCTGCCGCTGGGCTCAATATCAATGACCTTCACAAGCATCTCATCACGTTCTTTTACAATATCTGATGGTCTCTTTACATATCCATCTGAAAGCTGACTTATATGGACAAAACCATCCACATTGGGCATTATATCCACAATCACCCCTGAATCAAGGACCTTTTTTACCTTTCCAAGATAGATGTCTCCAACCTCAACCTCTTTTGTGATCTGTTTTATAATCCTTATGGCCTCGTCCGCAGAAGCCTTGTCATTTGAGGCAATCCTAACAAGACCTGTATCTTCAATATCTATTTTTACACCTGTCTGGTCAATAATACCTTTTATTACTTTTCCGCCCGGGCCTATCACGTCTCTTATTTTGTCCGGTTTTATATTTATGGTATAAATTCTCGGCGCATAAGGTGATAGGGATTCTCTTGGTTTACTTAAAGTGTTGCTCATGATATCCAATATTTTATTGATGCCCACCTGCGCCTGGGATACTGCCCTTGACATAATTTCCTTTGTTATTCCCTTGATCTTAATATCCATCTGAATTGCAGTGATGCCAGTCCTTGTTCCTGCAATCTTAAAATCCATATCTCCCATATGGTCTTCATCGCCTATAATATCGGAGAGTATAATCTCTTGTTCCCCCTCCTTCACAAGACCCATGGCAATACCTGCCACCATATCTTTTATAGGAACCCCAGCATCCATTAAAGAAAGACATCCACTGCAAACCGTGGCCATAGAGGATGAACCGTTTGATTCAAGTATTTCAGATACAATCCTTATTGTATAAGGAAATTCCTCTTTTTTCGGTAGCACCGGAGATAGGGCCCTCTCTGCGAGATTTCCATGCCCTATTTCCCTTCTTGAGGGACCCCTCAACATGGCTATTTCTCCCACAGAAAAGGGAGGGAAATTGTAATGGAGCATGAAACTCTTAAATGTCTCACCTTCATATAAGGACTCTACCTTCTGCTCATCCTCTGACGTGCCTATAGTAGTTACTGCCAGGGCCTGGGTTTCACCCCTTGTAAATAAAGCTGACCCATGCGTTCTTGGAAGGATTCCCACCTGACAGGTAACATTTCTTATTTCATCAGGACTTCTCCCATCAATCCTTATACCTTTTGTTATGAGCTCCTGCCTCATTATATCCCTTGTGATATCTTCAAAATGTCTCTTAATGATTGCTTCTTCTATGTCCTGATATTCTTCTGTCAAAGATTTTAAAATGTTTCCCAGTCTTTCAGCGCGCATAATCTTCTTTGGCAGCGCTAAAGCCTCTTTAATCTCCTCTCCCACCTTCTCTTCAATTATTTTCTTCAGCTCATCCTTTTCATCTTTTGCATTAAATACCCATTTTTCTTTTCCAATTCTTTCCCTTAAAACGTTCTGACATTCAATAAGGGGCATTATATGTTGGTGACCGAAATGTATGGCCTCTATAAGGTCATCCCCTTTTACAAATTTTGCAGAGCCTTCAACCATTATTATGGCATCTTTAGTACCTGTCATCACTATATCGATGTCGCTTTCTTCAAGGTCGTATGTAGAAGGGTTTATGATGAATCTACCGTCTTTTCTTCCTAATTTTACCCCTGCAAGGGGGCCTTCAAAAGGTATCTCTGATATCATAAGGGCACATGATGCCCCAAGTATCCCTAATATGGCCGGGTCATTTTCCTGATCTGCAGATAAAACCGTTGCTATGATCTGCACCTCATTATTGAAACCTTTTGGAAAAAGGGGTCTTAAGGGCCTATCAATCAGACGGGACATTAAAATCTCTCTATCCGAAGGTTTGCCCTCTCTTTTAAAAAAACCACCGGGAAATTTTCCCGCTGCATAAGACATTTCTTGGTAATTCACAATAAGGGGTAGAAAATCTCTATCAGATTCTTTTTTATCCATCACGGCAGTTACAAGAACAACTGTATCTGCATACTGGACGAGAACGCTTCCATTTGCCTGTTTTGCTATAGACCCAGTGCTGATGGTCAGTTCCCTGCCAGCATAATCTATCTTAATACTTTCTTCCATATTTTTTCTCCAGCTTAACCTTTATTTTCTTAATCCAAGCTTCTCTATCAACCTCTTGTATCTATCCGTGTGTTTCTGTTTTAGATACTCAAGGAGCCTTCTTCTTGTCCCCACAAGGACAAGCAACCCCCTTCTTGAGTTATGGTCTTTTGAAAACTTTTTAAAGTGTTCAGATAGTAGTCTTATTCGTTCTGTGAGTATTGCAATCTGAACTTCAGGTGAGCCCGTATCCTTTTCATGTGTTCTAAATTCTTCTATTATCTTTTTCTTTTGGGCTGAAGTGAGTGCCATGTTACCTCCTTAATTGTTTATAAGTCTCTTTACTTTTATCGTATTTGTTTTTATATCAGTCATACCGATTGCTATAAGTCTACCGCTTTTATTAAAAAGTTTCACCATCTCATCATTTTTTGGGGCATTCATACTGCTCATTATAGGTACCGGCATACCCTGTTTTAAAAACCTTTCAAACTGTGTATCTATTACAATTTTATTCATGCCAGGCAATATATCTTCTACAGGTACAATATATCTTTCAATGTCAGCCTTTTCTTTTATTTCATCGAGGCCAACACTCATATTGTAAGTAAAATCCCCATGTTTTGTTCTTACAAGGCTGTATAATGTTGCACCACAACCTATGATTTCTCCAAAATCATTGGCCAGAGATCTGATATAAGTCCCTTTAGAACAGGTTACCTCCACATCTACATAAGGATGAGTATAATCTAATAATTTTATATTAAAAATATGGACCTTTTTTTCTGGAACATCCACCTCTATTCCCTTTCTTGCCAGCTTATATAGAGGTTTTTTGTTCACCTTCTTTGATGAAAAGATAGGCACCTTCTGTGTAATCTCACCTTTAAACCCTTTTAAGGCTTCTTCTAATTGTTCTCTTTTAAATTCATTTGGTTCTGTTTTTTCAAGGACCTTCCCCTCTATATCAAAGGTGTCTGTCCTGACACCTAATAAAAATCTCGCCTTATATGACTTTTCATGATCTTCAAGGAGTGGTATAAGCTTCACCCCTTCATTTATAGCAACAGGCAATACACCCGTGGCATTTCTATCGAGTGTACCGATATAACCTATCTTTTTAAAGGTACATATCTTTTTCAATCTTCTTATTACATCAAAAGATGACATGCCAGTATTTTTATTTATTATGAGAAAACCGTTCATCTAATCCTTTATTACCCCTAATAGTTTCTTCTTCACCTCATCTAAATCTCCGTCTATATAGCAACCTGCAGCCTTTTTATGGCCACCACCACCGAATAAACTGCATATTGCCGATACATCTCCATTACCCTTTGACCTCATACTGATTTTATATCGATTATTTTCAATCTGTCTTATAAACACAGCCATTTCAATGCCATCCATTTCTTTTATAAATTCTACAAATCCATCTGTAAATTCTTCTAATGAGTAGCCTTTTTCAGCCATATCCTTTGTTATATGTGCCATTATAATTTTACCATCTTTATGGGTTTCAAGGGTATTTAATACCTTTCCAAGAAGAAAAAACCTTTCTTTTGGATGACTCTCATATACCTTCTGTGCCACATAGGCTGGTTTAACACCGATTTCTATCATGTGGGCGCATATATGTAAGGCCTTTGCATTTGTGTTTTCATATCTGAATGAACCAGTGTCAGTAAGAATTGCCGTATATATATTTATGGCCATATCAAGGGTTATCTCCGCTTCAAGGAATTTGATTAGGTCATATATAATCTCTGCTGTTGATGATGCATCGGGAAGAACGAGATTTATATCCCCGAAAAAACTATTTGTATTGTGGTGGTCAATATTTATTATGAATCCGTTGCTTTTTATTTTTTCGTAATCATTGCCTATCCTGTGGAGGTCTCCGCAATCAAGAACAAAGATCGTGTCAAATGTGTCTTTTGGCAGTTCTTTAAAAAAAAGCCTGTTTGTGTCTGGTTGAGGTAAAAACGTGTATTTATAAGGCACGTTATCCTTTAAAAAAACTGACACCTCCTTTTTATAATTCCTCAGCAGCCAGTAAAAACAAAATACTGACCCCACAGCATCTCCATCCAAGCTGATATGGGTTGTAATGAGAAATTTATTTCCTTTTTCTATTTTTTCTTTAATCTGAGTGAGCATCTTTTTCCTTTTTCAATATTTCTTCAATACGGGCTACCTTTTCAAAGGTGTCATCAAGGACAAAATTAATTTCAGGTATATATTTAAGCCTTATCCTCTGACCCAATAAAAATTTTATATATCCTTTTGACCTATTTAGAGCAGCCATGGATTTTGCCTTCTCTGCCTCATCGCCGTAAACAGAACAGAAAACCTTTGCAAACTTTAGGTCTTCTGTGAGCTTTACCTCCATGATAGTAACAAAACCTATTCCCGGGTCTTTAATATCCCTAAAGAGTATCTGGGACATCTCTTCTCTTAACTGGTCTTGAATCCTTAATCTTCTATATTTCATGTCCAAGGACAATAATTTCAGAACTTGTACTTATAACCTTGCCGATATATAGTGATTCAATATAATTACAAACATTTTCCATGGCCATATCGATATGGTCTTTTTTAATCCCCACCACGGAAAAACCGATCTTTGCCCTTTGCCACAGATTGTTTTCGCTTAACTCTGCCATAGATATATTGAATTTAACCCTTGTTTTATCTATTATCTTTTTCACAGCCTGTCTTTTATCCTTCAGTGAATGGCTATCCGGTAAAAAGATCTCAACAACAGAAATACCTACTATCATAATCAATCATCTCAATTAAGGGTTTGTCTTTCCTTTTCCTGTATAAAAAATTCAAGGATATCGCCTTCCTTTATATCGTTGAAATTTTCTATCATTATACCGCATTCATAGCCTGCCTGAACCTCTTTCACATCATCCTTGAATCTCTTTAATGAGCTTATCTTTCCTGTATAAATATTACCTCCGTCTCTGATTACCCTTGCAAAGGCATTTCTTGTCACCTTCCCTTCTAAGATATAACATCCTGCAATATTGCCTGTTTTTGAGATGGTAAATACCTTTCTAACCTCTGCCTTACCTATATCTACATCCACTATCTTCGGTGCAAGCATGCCTTCCATAGCCTTCTTTATATCATCTATCATCTCATAGATAATAGAGTAAGTTCTTATTTCGATTTTTTCCTGTTCGGCAAGGGATTGGGCCTTGCTTATGGGTTTTACATTAAAACCAATGATTATAGCCCCTGATGCCATGGCGAGGTTTACATCTGTCTCTGTGATAGCACCTACACCGCTGTGAATGATCTGAATATCCACCTTTTCGTTTGATAACTTCTTCAGGGCCTCAACAATCGCATCAATTGTACCCCTTACATCTCCTTTTAAGATTACATTTAAGAAAACCTTTTCAGATTCACCCATTTTTGTGTAGAGGTCTTCAAGGGAGGTTCTGCTACTTTTTAATGCCTCTTTTTCTTTTAATTTTTCCTGTCTGTATCTGGATAGTTCCTTTGCATATCTTTCTTCTGTGGTGACAATAAACATGTCTCCAGCCTGGGGGACTTCCTGAAAACCAACTACAAGCACAGGCATGGAAGGTGTGGCCTTATTTAGTCTCTTTCCTGTATCATCGAACATGGCCCTTACCCTTCCAAACATATGTCCTGCAATAAATGGGTCTTGAATCTTTAATGTCCCTTCCTGAATGATCACTGTTCCAACAGGACCGTGTCCCTTATCGAGTTTTGATTCAATGATGATGCCCCTTGCAAGTTTATCAGGATTTGCCTTGAGTTCTAACATCTCAGCCTGCAGTATTATAAGCTCAAGGAGTTCTTTAATGCCTATCTTCTTTTTTGCAGATATCTTTGCAAATAGAGTAGAGCCACCCCATTCTTCAGGGATTAAGTCATAGTTTGCCAGGTCCTTTATCACCCTGTCGGGATTTGCGTTTTCTTTATCTATCTTATTGATCGCCACAATTATGGGAACATTTGCCGCCCTTGCATGGTTTATGGCCTCTACTGTCTGGGGCATAACACCATCATCAGCAGCAACTACGAGAACCACTATATCTGTGACCTTTGCACCCCTTGCCCTCATGGCTGTAAATGCCTCGTGACCAGGTGTATCAATAAATGTAATATCCTTTCCATCCACATTCACCATATAAGCACCTATGTGCTGGGTGATGCCCCCTGCCTCATGTTCGGCTACATTTGTATGTCTGATTGTATCAAGTAAAAGGGTTTTACCGTGGTCTACATGCCCCATGATCGTGACTACAGGTGGTCTTGGTTTTAGATCCTCTGGTCTTTCTTTATGCTCCTCTTCCATGGCGAGAAAATCTTCTTCAATGGATGTGATCTTTTCCACTTCAAAGCCGAATTCACCTGCCACAAGGAAGGCTGTATCAAAGTCTATATTTTGATTGATCCCTGAGAGAACCCCTAATGTGAGAAGCTTGGCTATTAGTTCCTGGGCCTTAATACCCATCTTCTTTGCAAGTTCACCCACCTGTATCTCATCCCTTATCTTGATAACCTTTTTTGCGGGCTTTATCTCTTGAGGCTTTTCTTCTATCTCTTTCTTTTCTTCTTTCTTTTCCTTCTTTTCTTTTTTGAATGGAGCTATCTTGGGTTTTTGTCTTTTAAATGGGTAAATCTCATCATCTTTTATTACAACCTTTCTCTTCAGCAACCCCTTTTTCTTGAATTTAATCTCTTCTAATTCCTGTTCTTCTATTTTCCGTAGTAGCTTCTCTACCTTCTTTTTCTTCTTTTCCTCGTCCTCTTCTTCTAAACCAAGCTCAATGCCTCTTTCAAGTTCATGTCTATAGTGTTCTTCCAGTACCTTTGTTATTTCCTCGCTTTTTTCCTTTTCTATCGCCTCTATATCACCTTTTAGCTGCTCTTCTAATTCCTTTTTGGCCTCGGTTGGTGTGATAGGTTTTTCTTCTATTTTTTCTTCTTTAATAATTTCTACTTTTTCAACTGGTTTAGGAGGTTCTATCTTTTCGACTGTTTTTACTGCCTCTGCCTCTTCTGTAATTTTAATAATAGGTCTTTCAATATGGGATACAGGTTTCTCTTCTTCCTTTTTTAACACCTGGATGATCTTCTCTTCGATTTCTTTTTCAACCTTTATGGGTTCTAAGATGACCGTTTCTCTTTCTTGAGGCTTAATTTCCGGTCTTACTTCAAGGGTTTCTTTAATCTCTTTTTTCTCTTCTGGAGGTAATATTCTTTCTTTTTCATGAACAGTGGGTTCTGATGGATGGATTCGGCGTCTTATTATTACAGAGGAGACCCTCTTTTCAATGACCTGTTCACCTGATGCCTTTGTTTCTTCATGTTTTTCTTCTTTTGTGGCCTCAGTAGTCTCTTTTCCTTTTATCTTCTTTCCTTTTATCTTTAATTTTGATAAGAGTTCCTCTTCAATGACTTTCTCTTTAATGGGTGTTATCTTCGGTTTTTGCATTGTGTTCTACCCTATTTTTTTACACTATTTTTCTTTTTTTTCCACAATAGCCTTTGCATTGTTTATTATGTATTTACAGTCCTCGAGTGAAATGCTCGTGATCCTATTCAATTCCTCTGGTGTAAGCCTTGCAATGTCTGATACATCCCTTAAATATTCATCATTTAATATCCGTGCAAGAATTTCACTAATCTTTAAGCTTTTTACCAGTTCATCTATTACTTTCTTAGAAGATTTTTCCACCTCTGATTCGCTGCTTATATCTATATTCCAACCTGTTAGTTTTGATGCAAGCCTCACGTTCTGGCCTTTTTTCCCTATGGCAAGGGAGAGTTGGTCATCATTCACTATGATCTCCATGGAATGTTCCACTTCATTTATATAAACCTTTGAAATCCTTGCAGGAGCCAGGGCATTACATACAAATTTAGTAGGGTCAATGCTATATGGAATGATATCTATTTTTTCACCTCTAAGTTCCTGGACAACTGCCTGCACCCTCGAGCCTTTAACACCAACACATGCTCCAATGGGATCCACATCAGAATCCTGGCTGTACACAGCGATCTTTGCCCTTTCTCCAGGCTCTCTTGCTGCACTCACAATCTTTACAAGACCCTCTTGTATTTCCGGGACTTCCAGTTCAAAGAGTTTTATTAAAAAACCAGGCTCAGTTCTTGATAATCTTATCACACAGCCTTTATTTGTTTTTTCCACATCAGCTATATATGCCTTCACCCTATCCCTTTGTCTGAATGTCTCATTGGGTATTGTATCCTTAAAATAAAGGATTGCCTCTGTCTTTCCAAGATTTACAATATAATAATTTTTTTCTATTCTCTGAATGGTACCCGTTACGATCTCACCTTTTCTGTTTTTATATTCTTCGTATATTACATCGCTCTCTGCTGTTCTTACCTTCTGAAGTATAACCTGCTTTGCTGTCTGAACAGCAATCCTGCCGAGTTTACTTGTATCCATCTTTACACCGATATAATCACCTACCATACATTCTGGGTCCTGCTGTTTTGCCTCATGCAGTGAGATCTCTTTTTCTGGGTCTGTGACATTTTCAACCACAGTTTTAAATTGAAAAACCTCTATCTCATCAAGCTCTTCATTGTATCTTGCCTCTAACTCAAGATTTGCACCGAACTTTTTCTTCGAAGCATTAAGTACAGCTTCCTCCAGGGCTTTTATGAGGGTTGCCCTCGGTATGCCCTTTTCTTTTACGACCTGTTCTATTGTGTAGTTTAGCTTTGGAGCTCCCATAATAACCTCTTACATTTCAAATTCTAAATTTGCCTTTTTTATAACACATATCGGTATAGTAAATATATCTATTTTTCCTTTAATTTGAATCTCATCTTCCTTTACTGAAACGATCTTTCCTTTTATCTCCCTCTTTCCGCCTATAGGTTGTGATGTAATTATTTTACATAGCCTTCCTATAGACCTTTTGAAATCATTTATCGTCTTTAAAGGTCTTGTCACACCTGGTGATGAAACCTCCAGCGTATAAGGATGTGCGATAAAATCTTCCACATCAAGAATTGAACTGAGTTCCCTACTTATATTTTCACAATCTGAAAGCATAACGCCACCTTCTTTATCTATAAAAACCCTTAAAAGCCATCTTTTCCCAGAAGACCTAAACTCAATGTCCACAAGCTCTAATCCATAATCATCAAGAATAGGCATCAAACATTCTTTTACACGATTTATTATATTTTTATCTGCTTCTATCATCATTTAACCTATAAACTAAAAAAGCGGGATGTACCCACTTTTGTTCGTATTTTATAGCATAAAAAACTTATTGATTTCAAGAAGCATTTTTATTGACTTTGATTGCTGTGCAAGTTAAAAAAAAGAAAAAAACGGAGGTTTTATGCACATAACTGTCATAGGGGTGGGATATGTTGGTCTTGTTACAGGGGCATGTTTTGCAGAAACAGGCAACGATGTAATCTGTATGGACATAGACAAAGAAAAGATAAAAAAATTAAAAAAAGGTGTGATCCCCATATACGAACCTCAATTAGAAGAGCTTGTAAAAAACAATCTTAAAGAAGGCAGGTTGAAATTTACAACAGATATAAAAGAGGCCACAGACCATGGCATGATCATCTTCATATGTGTAAATACACCTCAGGACAAAGATGGCTCTGCTGACCTTAAATATGTGGAAAATGTCGCAAGAAATATCGGGAAAAATATAGAAAAATACAGGATTGTAGTAATAAAATCAACAGTACCTGTAGGCACATGTGAGATGGTTAGGGATATAATTGCCGAGGAATTAAAAAAGAGGAATATGGAAGTGCCCTTTGATGTGGCATCAAATCCTGAATTTTTAAAGGAAGGTATGGCTGTGGAAGATTGTATGAAACCAGAAAGGGTTGTTGTGGGTGTTGATAACAGTAGGGTGGAAGAGATATTAAGGGAGTTATATAATCCTTATATTAGAACAGGCGCGCCCTTTCTTGTCATGGATATAAGATCCAGTGAGATGACAAAGTATACTGCCAATGCCATGCTTGCCACAAGGATATCTTTTATGAACCAGATAGCAAACATCTGTGAAAGGGTAGGGGCTGATGTGATGATGGTTATGAGGGGCATCGGGAGCGATTCAAGGATAGGGCCGAAATTTCTCTTTCCCGGTGTGGGCTTTGGAGGTTCCTGCTTCCCGAAAGATGTGAGGGCCTTGATCAAAACATCTCAGGATTACGGCTATAATCCCACAATTTTAGAGGATGTGATGCATGTTAATGAAATGCAGCGCATCATATTTACAGAAAAAATTCTCAATTTTTATGATAGAAAGCTATCAGGAAAGAAGATTGCCGTATGGGGTCTTGCCTTCAAGCCCAATACAGATGATATGAGAGAGGCGCCCTCCATTTACATTGTAAATACCCTTACAGAAGAAGGGGCATTCTGTAATCTTTTTGACCCAAAGGCCATGGAAACAGCTAAAGAGGTTTTTAAAGGGAACAGAAACATAGCTTTCGGGTCCAATCAATATGAGGTTCTAAAGGATGCAGATTGTCTTGTCCTTGTAACAGAATGGCTTTCATTCAGGGAACCTGATTTCGAGAGGATGAAAAAGCTCATGAAAGCCCCTGTGATTTTCGATGGGAGAAATCAGTATAATCCGAAAAAGATGGCAGAACTTGGTTTTATCTATACCTGCATCGGAAGAAAAAATGTATAAGTACAGGACTTACAATAATCCAAAAAGGATACTTGTTACAGGTGGTGCAGGATTTATTGGTTCACATCTCTGCGAGAGGCTTTTAAATGATGGCCATGAGGTCTTGGCCTTAGATAATTTCTTTACAGGTAGAAAGACAAACATTTCAAAACTACTTGATAATCAAAGATTTGAGCTTATAAGACACGATGTCACAGTACCTATACTTCTTGAAGTGGACTGGATATTCAACCTTGCATGTCCGGCAAGTCCGATACACTATCAGTATAACCCTGTAAAGACCATTAAGGTTAATGTCCTCGGGGCACTAAATATGCTCGGCCTTGCAAAAAGGGTAAGGGCACGGATCATGCAGGCCTCAACAAGTGAAATATACGGTGACCCTGAAATACATCCCCAATCAGAGGAGTACTGGGGAAATGTGAACCCCATTGGAAAAAGAAGCTGCTATGATGAAGGAAAAAGGGTTGCGGAAACCCTGTTTTTTGATTATATGAGACAGAACAGGGTGGACATAAAGGTTGTGAGGATATTCAATACATACGGTCCTAAGATGCGCCACGATGATGGAAGGGTAATAAGCAATTTCATCACCCAGGCTATAAAAAATGAGCCTATTACCATATATGGCGATGGGACACAGACAAGGTCATTCTGCTATATTGATGATTTAATTGAAGGTATGATCAGGATGATGGATTATGAGGTTGCACCTGATGAACGTGGCAGGGATTACACAAAACCTTATCTGTCTGGGTTTCCAGGCCCTATTAACCTCGGTAATCCCCATGAGGTTTCAATCATTGATATGGCAAAGAAGATCATAGAGCTGACAGGTTCGAAATCAGAACTCATATTTGAAAAATTACCTGAAGACGACCCAAAAAGAAGGTGTCCTGATATTTCAAAGGCAAAAAAGTATCTTAAATGGGAACCAGTGGTTTCCTTGGAGACCGGACTTAAAAAGACTATAGAGTATTTTATGGAAGAAAAGAAAAAGGGAAGTTCATGGGCAGGGAAGAAGAGCTAAAGGCACAGGGATGGGAAAAGAGATTCATCGCATGCGAACCCCGTCTCTCTGAAATTGTTGAATTGTATAAGGAAATTGGCTTTGAGGTTTTGCTTGAACCCTTGCCTTCTGAAGACGAAATTAATGAAGAAG
Source organism: Syntrophorhabdaceae bacterium (assembly GCA_026416315.1). Taxonomy (GTDB): domain Bacteria; phylum Desulfobacterota; class Syntrophorhabdia; order Syntrophorhabdales; family Syntrophorhabdaceae; genus JAKORG01. The sequence continues at coordinate 22,864 of JAOAFK010000068.1, forward strand.
AATGCTCAGATAAGGATTGCACAGTCTGTTTTCAGGTGAACAGAGAAAAATACAAAATAATATATACCCGTCAGAGGCATCCCTAAGATTCAAAAATGACAGTAGACACCATAAAACCTGATGACCTTGTCCTTATCTGCTTTAAGGATAGAAAATATCTAAAAAGGATAGATGTGAACTCAACCTTTAATGGCAAGGGTGGAAGTATTGTTTTCTCAGAGCTTGTGGATAAACCCTTCGGTAAAAAATACGGTTCTTATGAGATATATAAACCGACCCTCGAAGACATAATTATGTTCGGTATCAAAAGGGATACCCAGATTATCTATCCAAAAGATGCTGCTTATATCTGTTTAAAGCTAAATCTAAAAAGTGGTTCTCAGATGCTTGAAGTGGGTACAGGAAGTGGTGCCATGACCCTTATGTTCTCATATATTGTGGGGCCAGAGGGTAGAGTGGTAACTATAGAAAAGGAGGAAAGGCATTTTAGAAATGCTAAAAAAAATATAGAACGATTTTCCAAATTTTCTAATGTGGAGATGATAAATTCTGATATTTTTGACTACAATGGGTCGGGTTTTGAATCGGTCTTTATAGATGTGAGAGAGCCCTGGCACTATATAGGTCATATACAGGAGCTCATAAGGCCAGGTGCCTCAATCGGGATGATACTGCCCACTACAAATCAGGTGTCCGAGATCTTAAAAGCCTTTGAGGCATGTAATGGCTTTGGAGATATAGAAGTCTGCGAGATTTTGTTGAGAAGATATAAAACAGTAAGTGAAAGATTAAGACCTTTTGACAGGATGGTAGCCCACACAGGTTATCTAATTTTCGGAAGAAAACTTTCAATATAAGGGTATGGGGTGTGGGGATTGAGCCCCACACCCATCACGGTTAACAAACGTATTAAAACTCCCACCTCAAACCACCAAAAATTGAGTGAACTGGTGCATTACCTCTTCTAACTTCAGCATTATAGTTGATACCCAGCTGGAAATTCTTACCAGTCAGTATGTCCAATCTTACTCCCATTATTGCGAAATCATTTTTGGTATCGTCAGTGTACCAGACAAATGTTTCGCCCTGACTTAAATGGGCCTTTATGCCCCGACTTGTACTGGAGAATTCGTGCTGATAACTTATATATGCCTGTGGCACTGCCTTCACTGTATCATACTTTATAGGTACTGCCACTCTCAATCCTAATCCTGTTTGGAAGGAGTCTGCTTTCTGTGACCTTACCCTTAAGTTCAAAGCAGAAGCACCATCTTCTCCATAACCATCCACCCAGAGACTTGAATATGCAAGAGAGGCCATAGGGGTAAAGATAAAATCTTGGGTTTTTATATCATAGCCAGCTTCTGTATAAGCGTTTAATTGGTGACCTGTGGTGTTGCCTTTGGCCCTGCGATTAAGATTACCGAAGATAATATTTCTTTCAATATCAAAGAGGTTAAGGTTATATCCAAGGGAACCATAGCCATACCAGGAGTTGCCCAGATAGGCAGCATAGGTGGTGATTGGCCAGGTTTTGGCCTCTACATTTCCGCCATTATTTTTAAAATGGGCATTTGTTTGTCTATAACCAGTTGCTATGCCTCCCATCAGATTTTCTTGCATCCACAAGTCAACACCTGCAGTTAAATCAGCAGCAGTATACTTAAAGCCTGTCTGGTTCTCTGAGGACCCCTCCTGTCCAAATGTTAAAGATGGATATATATAAAATCCCCATGGTGTTTTTGAAGTGGCAGAAGCTTTAGATGGTAAAGAACCTAATCCTGCTAAATTGCTGCCATTATAGGCGAGCATCATACCCTGATTGCTGGAATATCTGAGGTTAAAAGCCCCGAGGCTACTGCCTATACCTTCTGCTGCCTGACTACCGAGTCGTAGATTACTTACCCTTTGGGCCTGCTGGCGCATCTGGAAGGAGGTGCCTGTAAAGGCGAGGGTTGAGAGGGCACCGACCTTCTCAGGGGATATCTGTTTATAAGCATTACGGACATCGGCAGCAGTAGGAAGGACATCTATAGTGTTCAGCACAGTGTTCATGTCCCCTGATGTTACCCCTGCAAACCTGTCAAGCATCCTACCCACAGACTGCTGGTTGGCATTTAGACCCAAAGATGAGTTGTTGTATTGCCTCTGCACCAACAAATCAACGCTTGTAGGGTTATAGCGGGTCTGCCAGAAAAGTGTAGGGGTAATCTGCCGGCTGGCAATGGTGTCAAAAGTCCCTATCACACCGCCTGTTGCAGTTATAAAACCTGAGAAGACCTGGTTGCCCTTGGGTATGTAGCCACCAAGGAGTGTGGGTGTCACAGAACCGGCGAGGGATGCGGTGCCGGGAACACCGGTCACCACAAGATTGTCATAACTTGTGGCTGAAGCTACATCTATAATCATATTGCCCGTTGGGGCCTGGGTATAGCTACCTACAATAGTCAATGTTCCAGGGGAATTACCCGGGTTGACTGTACCATTGTTGGTGACGCTTCCGGTCACCGTCCCGGAACCTGAGAGTGTACCCTGGTTTGTTATATTACCTTGGAAATTTCCATTTACATTCATACTGGAGCCCGGTTGATTTGTATGGAGGTCATTTTTGAAGACACCACCATTTAGATGAAGGGTCGTGTATGAGGCGGTGCCGCCTTCCAAACTCACGATCCCACCAGTCATTACGTAGAGGTCGTTCGCCTGGAGGGTGCCGTTGTTTAGTGTGTAGGTGGCATAATATGAGGGAGATGTGGAGGAAGGTGGAGAAACATTAGGCCCAACAGTCATGGCATCGCTCACCTGAAGAGTGCCGCCGCCCTGGTTAAATGTGCCATAGAGGAGAGATAGGGCCTTGGTATTGAGAGTGCCGCCATTTAGGTTGTAAGTGCTACTTGTTCCACCACCTGATCCAAGATTAATGGTCAAGCTGCCGCAGGTGAGATTCCCTGTCTGGTTGAATGTGCTATAAGTGCCTTGTACCGGCTCCCCTACCGCAGTAATAGTACCCTGGTTGTTGATGACGTTGTTTGTGCCTCCCGTTAATTTGATGGGTGGGGTGCCGTCTGGAGCACCGATGATGGATGCGCCGGTATTGTTATTGATGGTAATCTGGCCCTGACCCTGGCTGCCACTGCTTATAGCCCAGATGGCATTGGCCTGATTGCCTTTCACAGTGATTGTTGATGAGTTGTTGATGGTGACAGGTCCGCCATTCCCTTTACCTCCTGCGCTCTGGGCAAAGATAGCGTGGGCATAGTCACCCTCGGTTTTGATGGTATTGGAGTTAGAAATTGAGACATTGCCCCCTGAGCCAGTTCCTTGGGCACTACCTGCCTTGCCGTTTATGATATCGATGCCACCACCACCACCTATACTCTGGGCAGCAATACCGATTGCCCCCTGACCGAAGGTATAAAGGAAATAATTGTTACTGACCTGCACTGAGCCGCCACTGCCGCTATTTGTACCATCGCCTGAAGGCAATGATGCCTGTAGGCTTTTCTGCTGGCCTGACTGTGTGTTCAGTACAACACCTCCGCCACCACCGATGCTCTGGGCAAGGATGCCGTATGAACCGGCACCTTCTGTTACTATTACATGGTCGTTATTGACCTGCACATTGCCTCCATCACCTGAAGAGTTCTGGGAGCCGCCGATGGTAACCGTACCCGAACTACCTATTGCGTCAATACTGCCTATGCCACCGCCGCCTCCTATACTCTGGGCGATAATGCCAAATGAGCCTGCACCTGAGACGCTGATAGGACTTGGGTTATCCACCTTAACCAGTCCGGCGCTTCCAGAGCTGCCCCCTTGTGCGCCCAGGGTGACACTCACCTGGCTGGGTGTATATGTATTATCATCAATGCTGACCCAGCTTAGTCCACCGCCACCACCGATGCTCTGGGCAATGATGCCTGAAGAGCGGGGACCTGTAGTGGTGATCATCTCAATGTTACTCACCTGGACATTATTGCCTGAGCCGCTGGTACCCTGCTTTGCCCCTAAGTTCAACGTATGGCCTGACGAGCCACCCTGCAATTGCCCCCGGAGATCAAAACCAGCGGAACCGCCACCACCACCGATGCTCTGGGCTAAGATAGCAGGAGAATCCTTGCCGCTTGTGGTGATGGCACTGCGCACTGATACTGCTATCTGTCCAGCGTTGCCACCGGTTGCGCCGTTGCCACCGGTGCTGCCGAAAAGACTTGCAAGTGAAGAAATTATTGTGCCTGATATGTATCTTGTGCCAATCCCTAAACCTACGCCAAAGTTACCACTGCCACCGCCACCACCTATGCTCTGGGCGAAGATGCCTGGAGAGGCCGCGCCAGCGGTGGTAATCTGTCCGCCTTGATCCGCCACCGTTACGTTTCCTCCTGTGTTTCCATTACCCCCTTCGCCGCCTATGGCTAAACCTAAAGCACCTGTGCCTATGGTTAGGCTTCCGGCAACACTAAAGCCGCCATGGCCACCGCCACCACCTATGCTCTGGGCGAAGATGCCTGGAGACTGATTACCATTGGTTGTTATTTTGGCAGCCGGTGTGGTGTTGTTTATTGTTACAGAACCCCCCACACCACCATAGCCGCCGCTGCCACCAAGACTAACACTGGCACCGGCGTTGTAAGGAGAACCATTTGGGGGGGATGTAGTAAGGTTACCGGTCACACTGAAACCCCCCGCACCGCCACCGCCACCTATACTCTGGCCGTGAATGCCTGGAGAATAATCACCCTGAGTTTGAATATAGAGGCCGCCGTGAGTGATGGTTACGTCTTTGGCATTGCCGCCCTGGCCACCACTTCCACCTCCGGAGCCTGCACCTCCAAGTTTCAATTTAGGATCCATAGAACCATCTATGGCTACATTGCCGGTCACACTGAATCCGCCTGCACCGCCGCCGCCACCTATACTCTGGGCAAGTATTGCAGCGGATTGGTTGCCATATATGTTATTCTGGTTATCCACCCAGCCTGTACTGATACTGCTGCTATTATTAACATTAACAGTATCGGCGTTACCTCCACTACCACCGCTACCGCCTACACTGGCACTAAATTGGGTGCTGTTGCTTATGCCAAAACCGACACTGAAACCCCCTGCACCGCCACCACCGCCTACACTCTGGGCATGAATACCCCAGGAATAATCACCCTTTGTGGTGATACTATTGCTGTCACTTGTGACGCTCACAGGCCCTGCTATGTTGCCACTACCCCCTGAGCCGCCCAGGGATATAGAAGCACCTCCCTGGTAGGTGTTATACTTGGTCAGGCTCACATCACTTGAGACGCTAAAACCCCCGTGACCTCCACCGCCGCCTATGCTCTGGGCAAGGATGCCGGGGGAGTTAGCCCAATCCAACCATGGTTGGCTTGATGATGCGGTACCGGTTGAGATATTACTATGGTTTTCAACAGACACCGCATTGGCTGCGCCACCTTGACCGCCATTACCTCCCATGCTGTAGGCAATGGCCGGCGTGGTGGTGGTCTGCTGTTTGCTACTCCAGATGGCTACACTGACAGCACCTCCTCCTGCGCCACCGCCTCCGCCTACGCTCTGGGCAAGGATGCCGGGGGAGCCGCTAAGCCCTGTGGTGATTGAATCACCCCTACTGTATACAGCCACTTTTCCCGCTTTGCCGCCTGCACCACC
>JAOAFK010000129.1 GCA_026416315.1 Syntrophorhabdaceae bacterium
GAGGTAAGACAACTTGCCGATACACTTAAGGCCATTAAAGGGGTAAAACACGCAACATTAGGCATGTCAAGCACAGGCAGAGATATTGTCTGATTTTATTTTTTTGATTTATGGTAACACAAATTAATAAAAAGTAACACTGGAGGCAATATGAAAAAAATAATGGCCATAGCTTTTGTTTTATTTTTCCTATCAATAATGTTATTTTTTACTGATTGTTATGCACAGGAAGCAAAGAGGGTGGAATTGAAGGATATAGTTGTCACAGCAAAGAAATATAAAAAAGAAAAGATAGATTTAACACCTGTGGAAACCATTGAGACCCCATATGGAACCCAGTACAATGTAATCACTGAAGAACAATTAAAAGAACAGGCTCCCCTTGATTTTCCGTCCACTTTAAGGGATGTGCCAGGCGTGATGTTTCAGTCAAAAAACCTTGCGGGTTCTCAAACAGGCCATAGTCTCTACATCAGAGGAAGGGGCGCAAGTCATCCCAGTTCAGACATCATCATTCTTTTTGATGGTGCCCCTCGTTTTGGTGCTATATTCGGGCAGGTTTTAGGTGATAGTATAGCTGTATCCACCATAGGTGGCATTGAGGTTTACAAAAGCCCCCAGCCCTCTGTGTTCGGTAATGCCTATGCCATGGTAAATATTTTACCCAGATACACAAAAAAAGAAGGTAAAGAGGCAGAAATAAACATAAATGGCGGAAGTTATGAGACAGTAAACGAAAGTCTTTCAGCGGGTTTTAAGGATAAAAGATTTGATATATATGCCTCCCAGAGTTATTTTTACACAGGCGGACATCGTCCTGACTCAGATGCCACACAGCAAAACTATTACTTAAACACAGGTTATCAGATAAACAAAGAATGGAATTTAAGATTCCTTGTAAACTATGTTGAGGCATCTACAGATGCGCCCATGCCTGATAGGGCCCCCAATGCAACAAATGGAGTCAGCTGGCCCCAGGCAGAGCGTTATGAGACAGAATCTTTTTTTACAACCATCACCTTGAATAACAATTATGAGGATAAAAAAGGATTTATAAAGGCATATTTAGATAAAACAAATTTTTATCTACTTCAGGAATTAACAAATGGAAAACGATACGATGGAAACACAGGTGGATTAAAATCAAAACAAAAGATAATGCTCAATGGTATTAGAGGCAAAGAAATATTTACCATCTGGAATAACGCTGAAGCAATCTTTGGTTTGGATTTAGATTTTACTACCTTAAAAAATATCCAGATGACATATAGTGGGATTGCAGCCCCCGGTATAAACGGTGGCAAGGCAAAAAGGGTCTGGGATTTTCCCGATACAATGCTTGCATCTCCTTATGGTGCCTTAAACTATATAATAGGGATTCCAGAAGGGTTTCATTTTATTCCATCTATTGGGGCAAGATTCTATAGCCATAACCAGTTTAAAGATAAAAGTGCATTTCAAGCAGGTCTTGTTATTGGATACGCCCATACGGATGTTAATATAAGTTATTCCAGGGGTGTTAATTATCCTACACCTGTAGCCCTTATGAACTTTGTCCTTGAAGGGTCACCTGTAAATAATGCAAGAGAATACTGGAGAAAGATAAAACCGGAGATTGTGGATCACTACGAGGCAGGTATCAAACATACCATACCAGAGAAAGCTTCAATGGGTGTTTTAGTGTTTAGAGATTATGGAAGAGACAGGTTTTTAACATATATGTTTGGTGCAGTGCCAGCTCAATTTAATGACCCAATCGGTTATTATGAGATAGAAGGTCTTGAGGTTACAGGGACTGTTACACCCTTTAAAAATTTTGAATTATTCTCTGCAGGCACCTGGATGCGTAAAGAGGCCAAGGGCGGAAATGGTGTTAAAAGCGATAAACTCCCTTATACCCCGGGATTTCAATTCCAGGGTGGTATCAAGTGGTCTTTTTTAAAACACTATAGATTTTTCATGGATATGCAACATATAAGGGATTTTTATCAGGGTACATTCACAAGGAGCAATACTTTCAATACGCCTAATATCACGAAAAAAGACAAACTGAATGATATTACCCTTTTGAATGCAAGGCTCAGCTATATGTTCGATTATAAGTCCCTGCATTTAGGTGGTTCTGAATTTTACATTGCAGTTAACAACATTTTAAACAAAAGATATGAATATGCAAAGGGCTATCCCATGCCGGGTATTACCTTTTTTGGTGGAATCAGCTTAAAATTCATATGAAAATACTTATGAAATTAAAAAAGGCAATATTAATCTTTTGTGCGATTATGCTATGCGTTCCCATCATTTCATGTGATAAAAAAAAGGAAATTAACAGGGAAGAAAAACGCATTATTATCACATCGGATACTTTGCTGGCATATATGGTATCATCCATTTTGCCCTCGAAAAAATATTCTGTTCAGGCAATCTTACCTCCAGACCAATGTCCAGGCCATTATGATATTAAGGTAAGTGACATAGAAAGGATAAAAAATGCTGAGCTCATTATTGCTTTTAAAGGCCTACCGTTTATAAAAGACGAAGAATTTAAAGATAAAAAAAAATTAATCGTTGATGCAAAAGGTCATAATTGGATGTCCCCTGATTATTATGAAAGGGGTTTACATGTTATTGGAGAAATGATGGCAGGGCACTACAGAAATGATGCTACAGAGATAGAAAGATTAAAAACAGAAGAGATTAAAAAACTGAAAGATATAAAAGATACCCTTAAAAAACTCATAAAAGACAATGGTTTGTCAGGGAAAAAGATAATAGCCTCATCTATGCAGAAGGAACTCCTTGAATGGATGGGTTTTAATGTCATAACAGCATATGGGAGACCGGAATCTTTAACCCCAAAAGAAATAGTCCGTTTGATCAAAACAGGTGAAAAAGAAGGCATTGTTATGGTCGTGGATAACCTTCAATCAGGCCCTGAAGCAGGCAAATCCATAGCAGAGGCCTTAAAGGTCCCTCATGTGGTGCTTACAAATTTCCCGGACGAAAAAGGTTACAGAGAGACGTTAAAAGAAAATACCTTTAAAATAATAAATGCCCTGATAAAATGATGAAAAATACATTTATTGTGGAAATGAAAGATGTAACCGTTAGAAAAGGTAAAGCCGTTATCCTCGATAAAATTAACCTTAATATCGAAAAAAACGATTTTGT
>JAOAFK010000173.1 GCA_026416315.1 Syntrophorhabdaceae bacterium
TGCCTATCGTGTGGGCGCAAAAAAGTCCTATGATACCTATAGAGTAGAGCTACCGACAAGGGCAGATATCGTGGTAGTTGATTCCCATCCCTATGATTCTGAACTATGGCTTGCAGCAAAAGGGATCTATGCCTCTGAACTCGCCGTAAAAGAGGGAGGGGTTGTAATACTTGTGTCACCATGTCCAGAAGGGGTATCTCCCAGTCATCCGGAAGTCCTTGAGTTTGGCTATGACACCTTTGAAAATGTTGATAGCCTCGTTCGTAAAGGTACAATTAAAAAACTTACAGCAGCAGCACACCTTGTCCATGTGGGCAGGGTGATAAAAGAGCGTGCAAGGGGTATCATGGTAAGTAGTGGTATCTCCAAAGAAGATTCAGAAAAACTCGGATTCATATATGCCCGGCAACCCCAGGAGGCTATAGATTATGCCTTTCAAATAGCCGGAAGGCATGCAAAAATTGCAATTCTCCAAAGGGGTGGGGAAATCTTACCGGTTATCAAGGAGGCATCATGAAGGCTGTTGTCAAATATGGAAAAGGAAAGGGGATGATAGAGATGAGGGATATCCCTGAACCAATTCCAAAAGATGATGAAGTACTGATAGAAGTTAAGGCAGTTTCAGTCTGCGGCAGTGACCTCCATATATACCACGATAGCCATCCCTACTGGCCCCCTGTTGTTTTAGGCCATGAGTTTTCTGGTGTAATCGCCGGGGTTGGAAAAGATGTAGAAGGCTGGAAGGTGGGAGACCGTGTTGTAAGCGAGACAAGGACAGGCTCTTGTGGGGTATGTTATACATGTCAAAGCGGTTTTCCCCAGGTATGTGAACACAAAAGGGCCTTTGGTATAGGGATAAACGGTGCCTATGCAAAGTATGTGACAGGCCCTGCAAGGCTTCTCCACCATCTACCTGATTCGATTTCTTTTGAGGTGGCAGCTATGCTTGAGCCCATAGCCGTATGTGTTACATCTATAATAGAAAGGTGTCATATTAAGGCTGGGGATTCTGTAGTCATCACAGGACCAGGGCCTATTGGGCTTATCAGTCTTGCCATTGCCAGGGCCGCTGGGGTGAAATTTGTTGCCATTACAGGAACCAGTGCAGACAAAAAAATTAGGTTTAAAATTGCAGAGGCATTAGGGGCTGACATGGTGATCAATGCCCAAGAGGAAGATGTGATAAAAACGGTGCTTGATGCCACAGAGGGCCGTGGGGTTGATATGGTTATTGAGACATCAGGCAGTGATGTTGCCATCTCCCAGGCCTTTGAAATGGTAAGAAGGGTCGGTAGAATCTGTGCCATAGGTATATCAGGAAAAACAACAGTTTCCATACCCTATGACAGGGGGATATTTAAGGGGATAAGCTTTGATTTCTGTTTTTCCAGTAGCTGGACAGCTTGGGAGCGTTCAATTGGTCTTCTCTCAAAGGGAATATTGAAGGCAGAGAAACTGATCACCCATACATTGCCCCTTGAAAAATGGGAGGAGGCCTTTTATCTCCTTGAGAGGCTTGAGGCAGCAAAGGTGATTCTCATACCATAGATAAAGGTTGTTTATGAAAGAAAAAACCGCTATAGAAGCTTTAAAGAAATGCCGTATCCTTGTGACAGCAACGACCTTTGGTAGGTGTGAACCGTCACCCATTCCTGAACTCGAATCTCTTGTGGGAGAGGTGGTTTATAACCCTTTTAATAGACCCCTAAAGGCAGATGAATTGATACCCCTTGTGAATGATATTGACGGCATTATTGCCGGTCTTGATGAGATAAATGCTTCTGTAATCAAGGCAGCAAATCGTTTAAAGGTGATTGCCCGTTATGGTGTAGGGGTTGACAGGGTAGATGTGGCAGAGGCCACAAGAGCAGGCATTGTTGTAACTAATACGCCGGGGTCAAATTCTGTGGCTGTGGCTGAATTGACTATATGCCTTATGCTTGGTCTTGCAAGAAAGATCTGTTTTGCCTGCGCATCAACCAAAAAAGGTGAATGGCCGAGGATTGACGGGGTCGGCCTTAAAGGAAAGACAGTGGGTATAATAGGTTTTGGTTCAATAGGAAAAGAAGTTGCCAAAAGGTTAAATGCATTTGAGTGCTGCATATTGGCTTATGACCCAAATGTGAGCAATGAGACAGCAAGTAAGTTCCATGCGGAGCTTGTCTTGCTTGATGAGTTATTGGCCAGAAGCGATTTTGTTACACTCCATGTCTCTTTAACACCGCAAACAACGGGTATGGTAGACGCACAATTTTTAAAAAAAATGAAAAGGGGTGCATTTCTCATCAATACTGCCCGGGGAGAGCTAATAGATGAGGTTGCCCTTGTTGACGCCATAAAAGATGGTCATTTGAGAGGTGCTGGCCTTGATTGCTTCTCTATAGAACCTCCTATTAAGGATAATCCCCTTCTTTTTTTACCACAGGTCATTGTCACACCCCATACTGGCGCCCACACAGATGAGGCCATATACCGCATGAGCAGGATGTCCATGGATAATTGTCTCGCAGTGCTTAAAGGTGAAAGGCCTGCAAATCCTGTAAACCCTGAGGTGTATAATATTTTTGAAGGGAAAGATTATGGCAGTCCATAAAAAAGTCCCTTGGTTTTTGGGTATTGACTTGGGCACAGGTAGCTGTAAGACCGTGGTAATAGATGAAAAGGCAAATATACTCGGTTTCGGTGCCTCTGAATATGCAGGGGAAACAATGCATATGAGGTGGCAGGAACAGGACCCAGAAGCAGTGCTACGTAGCATGGTTCAATCTGTTAGAGAGGCCTTATCCAGTGCAGGCAATCTTAAAGGCAAATGCTCTGGCATAAGTCTAACAGGGGCACTCCACAGCCTCATGGCATTGGATAGGGCAGGGAAACCCTTAACAGGTATTATCACATGGGCAGATGATAGATCTAAAGAGTATGCAAAAGCCATCCGTAAAACAGATGATGCATATAATCTATACTATGAAACAGGCTGTCCAACCCATCCCATGTATCCCCTTTATAAGATCCTCTGGCTCAAAAAAGAGCAACCAGAACTGTTTAAAAAAACGGCAAGGTTTGTCTCTGCAAAAGAGTATGTCTTTTCAAAATTGACAAATGAATTTGTAATTGACTACTGTCTTGCCTCTGGGACAGGTTTATTGAACACCCATTCCCTTCAATGGAATGAGCGATCTCTTGAGATTACAGGCATTGTCACAACGCAGCTCTCAACTCTTTGTTCCCCTGAGACGGTTTTCTATGGCATTGATAAAAACCTTGCAGATGAAATGGGAGTTTCTTTTGATACACCTATTGTGCTTGGGTCTTCCGATGCAGTCAATTCCAGTATCGGCGCTGGGGCCATAAAACCATCACAGGTCACATGCATGGTGGGGACAAGCGGGGCATTAAGGGTTATATATCCCCAACCTGTGCTCGACAAAAAATCCCGCACATGGTGTTATGCTGTTGATAAAAACCACTGGATTGTGGGTGGGGCCATAAATAACGGTGGCATAGCCCTTGCGTGGCTTGAAAGCATTGTAAAGAATACCTCTATTGAGGATCTAATTTCCCTTGCAGAAAGGGTAAGCCCTGGGGCAGATGGTTTGATATGCCTTCCTTTTTTTGCAGGTGAGAGAAGTCCAAACTGGAATTTAAATGCAAGAGCATCCTTTTTCGGGCTCACCTTAAATCACAGGATTGAACATCTATCCCGGGCAGTCCTTGAAGGAATAGCATACCGCTTAAGAAGTATACACGATGTCCTTTTAGAAACTATCCCGGATATAAAGGTAATCCATGCCTCAGGGGGATTCACCCGCTCTCCCATATGGCTTCAAATCGTATCAGATGTGCTGAACCGTAAACTCATTGTTCCCGCATGGGGAGAGACATCCTGTCTTGGGGCTGCCCTGTGGGCTTTATTTAAAGAAAATATCTTTTCACATTCAGAAGAAATTCAAAAATTGGTAAAACTCTCAAATTTTTATATGCCATTTAAGAAACGGGCTAAAATATATGACCAATTGTTTAAAATTTACACCAATCTTTATGATGCCTTAACTCCCATGTTCGATGACATTGCTTCGTTTTCCATGAGATAAAATTCACAGACTATAGATATCTCAAAAAGATTATACTTTCAGGACAAGGTTTATCATATCACCCCTTGTGAAACCCATGGCATGGAAAAACTGGAGTAAATCCCAATCATTCCAGTTTACAAGGGTATATATGGTATCCACGCCATATCTTTTTAGATTCTCCACAAGGGTATTTGCAAGTATCTTTGCGATACCCCTGTTCTGATAGTCTGGGTCTATCCCTATTGTGTCTATCCATCCAATATTGTTGGGTACTTTGAATTCCCAGCCACTTACCTCACCAAGGATAAAGCCTACAACCTTTCCATCTATCTCTGCAACAAGGGATGCATCAGGCGGTCTTGTTTCAGCCTGCTTTATAATCTTTGTAACCCAGTAGTCACGTCTTGATTCCCCCAGCACCTTTGTATCTATTTCCACAATGGCGTCGAGGTCATCCTCTCTCATCAATCTTATCTCTAATTTGTCTAAAAAACTATTCATAACCTACCTTCTTGTAATTTTTTTAACATAGTAATTAAATTAATTCAACTTTTTAAAGTAGATTTGTGAAAAAAATTACTTGTAGTTTAAGGGTTAATCTTCAAGGCTTTTTTACCTTCTTATGCTCTTTTTTTAATATATGCTCATTTGTCAATATGCACCTCTCATCCACACATACAATGGGCTCTATATTTTCTGATAGCTTTTCTCTTATATGGACCAATCTCTTTTCTTTGACAACGCAGAATACCCTTTTATCTGAGCGCATCAAATTCACAAACTCATCATCATTTATAAAATAACCCTTTGCATCCTCATAACGGGCACCCATATCAAGCTCTCCCTTATAGGATGCAATAATGAGCCGCTTTTTTGTATAAAAAAGTAATGTCTGGTCAAATGTTCCGTAGTTTATTATTAGATCATCCTTTGATTTTTTAGAATTTATAATATTTGCAATTGTCTTTGTGGTATTTAACCTGTCTATTGTATCTTTCTGGAGCATGAGAAATATGCAAAAACATAAGGAAAAACAAGCAAATAGGACAAAAACTTTCCTATAGTCCATGGAATTAAAAAATACAAGCATTAGCAAAGATACAGAGAAAGCCACTGCTGCCACAGATATGAAAAACCACTTTAATTGAAACATAATATGAGGTGCATCTTTTGAAATTAAAGAAGCCCATTTATAAAAAACCTCTGAATTAAGATTTAAAGGAATAGCAGAAATAACCAAAAAAACGGGTAGATAAAACAGGATCTCCCATTTTTTTCTTAATATCTTTGAGTCATTCTCAGAAAACAAAAACCCCATAATGATGGAAAGGGTAGGGAATGTGGGGAGTATATATGGTGGTAGTTTTGAACTGGATATACTGAAAAATAAAAAAACTACTGCACTCCATATGAAAAAAAGCCTAAGCGCCTTTTTATTCCACAGAGAAATAACAGCCCTTGGAATAAAAAAAGACCACGGGAAAAGCCCTCCAAAAAGCACAGGAATGAAATAGAAGATACTGCCTGTCCTTTTGTGTTTAGGGGTTAAGAATCTGAGAAAATGCTGGTCAATAAAGAAAAAATAGAAAAACTCCCTTTCTTTTAAAGAAATTACAAGAAACCACGGAACTGTTATGGCAAGATA
>JAOAFK010000203.1 GCA_026416315.1 Syntrophorhabdaceae bacterium
TTTCCCCATCTCCACGGGACTTTTTCAAGACAGGATGGATCATGCATAGGAGGTCATATATTTGAGGGCACAGAGGTCTTTGCCTTTGAATTTGAAATCATTGAATTATCAGGGGATCCATTTATAAGATATTATGACGACGATACAGGTCTTTATCTCTGGGCAAAATAATTCTAATTTTTAAAAAGATATAAAGACCTGTCCATACCCATAGGGAAATAAAGAACCTCCACAAACCCTTCTTCCATTAATTGATTTTTTAATTCATTATCCTTGTCCCTTATAGCTATATATATGGTGTTAACCGTTTTCTTTATTGATTTAAGGTCGTTTCTTTCATGGACTTCTATTAAATATCTTCCTGTATAAAAGGGAATAAAGCCCCTTATGGTTTCATCGGGTTTATAACTATAAATTGGTATATGTTCAGGTACACTTTCCGAAACTTTTACTGCAAAGGGTTTCAGGCTTTTATATCGGTCCACTTCAGGTGGAATATATATCAATGCGAATACAAGAATGATATAGAGGGATAAACCCGTAAGATAAAAGAATGAATTATTTTTATATTTTTTAAGCCTTGTCAAGGCTAACACACCTGTTGTGACAACAATTAATGAGATAAAGGCGGTGAATACAAGTTTGATATTTTCCATATCAATCTCATATGTCTTTATGGCATACAAGGCAGTAGGCAAGAAGGAAACTCCCATGATTACATATAAACCACCATAAAGCCAGAGAAAGATTTTATATATCATCTTTAAATGTGAAGACTCTGTCACATATTCAATAAATAGGGCAATTATAATGGAAATAGGTGCAAATATGGGTAGCATATATAGTATCCTTTTTGTAGCTGAAAGACTTAATAAGATAAAACCCGAAATAAACCAGCACATTAAAAATAGAATTTTCTTTTTATCATGGGATATATCCTTTGAAAAAACATAAAAAAAGGCCGGGATTATAAGGATAGACCAGGGTATGAATCCAGCGGGAAATTCCGTTAAATAGTAATAGAAAGGCCTTTGGTGACCTGATGTACCCCCAGGTAGAAAACGTAATAGATTGTTGTCTAAAAAGAAAACCTTCAGGTATTCCATACCGCCGTAGTGATAAAGACACAAGGCCCATAAAAATAGAGACATAAAAAAGATCAAAAGGCCTAACCACAGGTGCATCCTTGCAAGCTCTCTTATATTTCTGTCTAAAATTAAAAATGAAAGAATAGTTACTGCTGGGATGGCAATGCCGATAAAGCCCTTAACAAAAAAGGCAAGGATGCAAAATACATAAAAAAGGATATAGAAAAGGGATTTTCTTTCTTTTTCATTACTAAAATAAGCTCTAATATAGGACCACATGGCAAAAAACACAAAACAGGCAAGGCCACTATCCACGATCACCCAGTGAGAGACCCTCAAATATTCAAAGGAAGTAGATACAATAAAGGCAGAAAAAAGCCCTATATTTAGCCCAAATAATGTGTATCCCATAAGAAATGTGGCCAGTGCACCTGCCATGCCGTATATGGCTGAAGGTATTCGGGCAAGCCCGTCCGTTGCCTTTTTTGCGATCTTAAAAACCACGGCAAGGCTTGCATAATATAGAGGGGGGTGTTCAAGAAAAGGCTTTTTATTCAATTCAGGTATTAAAAAATTCCCCCTCTCTGCCATCTCCCTTCCGATTTCAGCTACCCTTGGCTCATCGGGTGTCCAGAGACTGTGGTTGTTTAAACCCGTAAAAAAAATAGAAATAAAAAGTACCAACATGATGAATATTTTTATTTTTGGGTTATGCATAAATTTCATTTTCAATTACCCTTTGCTGACAAACGATCCTTTTTTGCATGGATTCTTATGGGCAAGATTGTTGTGGGTATACCCTCCCATTGAAGGTGTCTTTGAATCGCATAGGCCGTTTCATTGTGAAGGATTTTATGAAACATGTTTTCTTTTTCAAATATGAGTCTACCGGTAAATACCATAGATTTGGGAAATTCATTAACCGTCTCCTTTGTAAGCTTTATTGCCTCTTCCACTACATCTGTACCTATAGAGATCCTGTAGTCTGCTGGAAAACCGTGCTTTCTTGTTATGGTAACATATTTCATAAGTTCTGCCTTTCTTGTCTCCACTAACGCGCAGATTTCTGAAGCACCCTTGAATACACCTGAATCCACTACAGCTACAGATAAAAAAATATAATTTTTATACACATTTGGAAAATACCTAACAACAGATAGTAGCGTATGTATACCAAATCCATTAAACCCATTGACAAGGATTATGGCTGTCATATCACTTTTTTTGACGGGGTCATTATTGTATGGCATATAAGTGGGTATATCTTCTATTGTCTCTTCAAGATGCCTTATGGCATTTCTTACCTGACCATAATGGCTCTTTATAATATAACATATGCAAATAAGCATACCTGTGATTAAAAGGGTTATCCATCCACCCTCTGTGAACTTTTCATATACTGTAATCAAAAGGATGGTGATGCAGATAAAAAAGCCAATTATGTGTATCACAATATGTCTTGCCCAGGCCTTATCCTTTTCTTTGTTTTTTATAAAAAAGAAGATCATCCCAAGCTGAGACAAGGAAAAGGTGATAAAAACATTTATGGAATACATGACAAGTAGGGCAGATACAGAACCATGGGTATAGAATAAGAGGGAGATTGTGGCAATACCCATAATGAGTATGCCGTTTTGCATGGTCAACCTTTCTGAAAGGGATGAAAATCGTCTCGGTAGCCATGAATCTATGGCCATATTTGCCATCACCCTTGGGCCGTCTATGAATCCTGTCTGGGCAGCAACAATCAGTAATATCCCTTCACTGAGGATGGTAATAAAAGCTATATATGCCCCAAAGGGCCATTTCTCAAAAACCATTCCGGCAAGCACTGTGTTCAATGTTTTGCCTTCAACAGGTTTAACATCAAAAAGATAATAACACATAAAAAGACCGCACGCTGTTATGGCAAGGGATGATGCCATATATGCCATAGTTTTCTTTCCTGTTTTTACCTTTGGCTCCCGCATGATCTGCATGCCATTGGATACTGCCTCTATCCCTGTAAAAGTACCTGCACCGAAGGAAAATGCCCTTAAAAATAAAGCAAGGATCCCTGTTAGGCCGATTGTTGCAATGTCCCTTTTAAGACCTGTCTCAATTTTCCCTGCAAGGGGTGCTATATCTCTTGTGTGTAGAAATATACC
>JAOAFK010000047.1 GCA_026416315.1 Syntrophorhabdaceae bacterium
CACAAGTTTTATATGCTGAATAACAGGGAATATGGAAGAGAGGGATTTTTTCAACACATTTGCGAGGGCATCCACAGGCCCCACGCCAGTAGATGCCTCATGGGTTTCGCTATCTTCTGTTTTGATGATCACCGTTGCCTCTGGTCTTATACCATCATCTATGAGCCTATAAGTACCTATTACCTCAAAGGGTCTTTTGTAATCTTCAAGGGACCTGAGGATATTTAATTCCTTTGTCGCATTCTTTATGTTTAAAAGCCTGTTCAATGTTCTCTCTCTCCTTCCATTTTACGGGTCTCTTTATTTTCCTCTATTAAGAGTTTATAATCAATGCCGTCAACAAGGGCCTGCCAGCTTGCCTCTATAATATTCTCTGAAACACCCACAGTCCCCCAGTTTTTTTCTCCATCACTATTTTCTATCAAAACCCTTGTAACAGCCCTGGTTCCGTCTTTTGTAGATAAAACCCTTACCTTATAATCCACAAGGTCCATATTCTTTAGGACTGGATAAAATTTATACAATGCCTTTCTTAAGGCATTATCGAGGGCATTAACAGGCCCTGTGCCTGTGGCAGCAGTATGTTCAATCTTATCACCTACCTTTACCATGATGGTGGCCTCGGAAACAGGATGATTCTTTTCCTTTTTTTCTACAATTACCCTGAAACCTATAAGGTCAAAATATTTTTTGTGTAAACCAAGGGTTTTTTTAATGAGAAGTTCAAGAGAGCCTTCTGCCCCTTCGAACTGATAACCTAACATCTCAAGCTCTTTAACCTTTTTTATGATTTCCTTCGATGCCTTTTTATCCTTTTCTATATCTATATTGAATTCCTGTGCCTTATACAGGATGCTACTTTCACCGGATAGGTCAGAAATGAGCACCCGCTGTCTGTTTCCTACGAGATGAGGCTCAATATGTTCATATGTTTCTGGATTTCTTCTTATGGCACTTACATGGATGCCGCCTTTGTGGGCAAAGGCACTATCACCCACATAGGGTCTGTGTTTGTCTGGTATGAGGTTTGCCATCTCGTCAACATAAAGACTCAATTCCCTTAAATGGACAAGCCTGTCTTTTGATATTCCATCGTAACCCATTTTAAGAATTAGATTGGGTATGATGGAGCAGAGATTCGCATTACCACATCTCTCACCATATCCATTTATCGTCCCCTGGATATGAATGCAGCCTGCCTTGACTGCCATAAGTGAATTGGCAACAGCATTCTCCGTATCATTATGTGTATGAATACCAAGCCTTGATTTAATTTCACTGCCCACCTGTTTTACAATATCATAGACCTCATATGGCATGCTGCCACCATTTGTATCGCAAAGCACTATCAAGTCTGCACCTGCATTATGGGCAACCTTTAAAATTTCCATAGCATAAGGTCTATTTTTTTTATAACCATCAAAAAAATGCTCTGCATCGAAAAACACTGTTTTTCCATGTTTTTTTAGATATTCTATGGTTTTCTCTATCATCTTTAAGTTCGTTTCAAGTTTTACCTTTAAGGCATCCCTCACATGGAGGTCCCAACTTTTACCCACTATTGTTACATATTCTGTTTCCGCTTCAAAGACTGCCCTTAATGTCTCATCATCTTCAGGTCTTATATGTGGCCTTATGGTGCTACTAAAGGCGACTATCTTTGAGTTTTTAAGGTTAAGCCTTTTGACCTCTTTGAAATAGTGGAGGTCTTTTGGGTTTGAACCTGGCCATCCACCTTCAATATAGTGCATGCCGAATTCATCGAGTTTTTCCGTTATCCTTAATTTATCATTTAAAGAAAAAGAGATATCCTCTGATTGTGCACCATCCCTTAAGGTGGTATCGTAGAATTCTAATCTCACTTCTCCTCCTTAATTTCTTCTGCGTCAAGGCCAAAACCGCTGTGGAGGGCACGCACGGCAAGCTCACCGTATTTTGCCTCAATGACACAGGAAATCTTAATTTCTGAAGTGGTGATGGCCTCTATATTTATACCTTCCTTTGCAAGAATGGAAAACATTTTGGATGCAACACCTGAGTGGGATCTCATGCCAAGACCTACTATGGATATCTTTGCAATGTTCTCATCAAGTATTACATTTTCTGCACCTAATTTTTTTGCAACCTCTTCCATGATCTTATATGCCTTTTTTGCATCGGACTTTGCCACTGTGAATGTTATATCTGTGTAATTATCCTTACTCACATTCTGGACTATAATGTCCACTACAATATTTTCATCTGAAAGGGCTGTAAAGATCTGAGAGGCTACACCTGGTTTGTCTGGCACCCTGCAAATGGTAATCTTTGCCTCATTTTTATTGTATGTTATACCTGTTATTTTCATCTGTTCCATATCTGAATCCTCCTTGCAAACTATTGTTCCATCACCATAGGTGAAGGATGATTTTACATGGATGGGGACATTATATCTCATGGCAAACTCAACGGCTCTGATCTGTAATACCTTTGCGCCCAAGCTTGCCATCTCGAGCATCTCTTCATAAGAGATCTTATTGATCTTTCTTGCCTTATCGCAGATATTAGGATCAGTTGTATATACGCCATCCACATCTGTATAAATTTCACACATATCTGCCTTTAATGCAGCTGCTATAGCCACTGCTGATGTGTCTGAACCGCCCCTTCCAAGGGTTGTTATATTTCCTTTCTCGTCTATACCCTGAAACCCGGGTATGACAACAATTCTTCCCTTTTTTAACTCTGAAAATATGTTTTCGCTTTCAATCCTGGAAATCCTTGCCTTTGTGTAGCTTGAATCGGTTATGATTTTTACCTGAAACCCAAGCAATGATATGGCATCATATCCCATGGTTTTAAGGGTTATGGCAAGGAGTGCGGATGTGACCTGCTCTCCTGTAGAGATAAGGACATCTACCTCCCTTTCATCAGGAAGTTTGTCTATGGAATATGCAAGGTTTAAGAGTCTATCCGTCTCACCTGCCATAGCAGAGACAACAACAATCATGTCATGACCCTGTTTTTTATAAGAGATTACCCTTTCAGCCACATTTTTTATCCTTTCGATGTTTGCAACAGATGTTCCACCGTATTTCTGAACGATAAGCATTTTTTACCTCCGTATTAAGATTCTCTTTGTTTCAAGGTTTTATTAACTCTATTTTCCTTGTATCATCATCAATAACATGTAATATAATCTTTATGGCATCAATCTGCCAATCTTTCTTTTCAGGCCACTCCACAGCCACGATTCCTTCCTGAAGATACTCTTCAATGTTAAGCTCAATGGCTTCCATGCTTTCTATTCTATACAAATCTACATGACACAGATTGAACTTTTTGCCTTCATAGATATTCATTAAGGTAAAGGAAGGACTCACCACATACTCCCAGTCTTCAATACCCATACCCCTGGCCATACCTTTTATAAACTGGGTTTTTCCCGCACCTAATTCACCATACAGAAGATACAGTTCGCCCTTTTTAGCCATCTTACCGAGTCTTTCTCCTATCTGCCATGTATCAAAGGGATTTTTCGATATAAACTCTGTCCTTTCCATCCCTTATTTCCAGTAGTGCCTGGTCTAAACCGTCTAAAAGGTCGCATGCAAAAAGCACCATATCCGAATGCGACCCAACCCATGTATCTGCAATATAGCCATGAATATATACACCAAAGATTGACGCCTCTTTTAAGGTATAACCCTGTGAAATAAGGCCACCAATAAAACCTGTTAAGATATCGCCGCTGCCGCCTTTCGCAAGGCCTGGATTTCCTGTAGGGTTTATATAGATTTCACCTTCAGGAGTAAAAATCATGGTATTTGCCCCTTTCAATACAAGGTACGCACCTGTTTTTTCTACAAATTCCCTTCCTTTTTCCATTCTATTTTCATTTATTTCTTTTGGAGTACCTCCCAAAAGCCTTGCCAATTCCCCTGGATGGGGTGTGAATACAACCTTTCTACCTGAACCTTTTATCAGATCCAGATAACCAACGAATGCATTTATTCCGTCTGCATCTATTACAAAAGGCTTGTCTGTCTTTAAAAAGACCTTTCTTGCGAATTCTGAGGTCTCAGGGTTTTGAGAAATCCCAGGTCCCATGATAATCACATCTTTATCTTCAATAAAGTTCATTACTTGTTTGTAGGATAGATCTGTGAAAAAACCAGATCCCCCATCCTCTACAGGATATGTCATCACCTCTGTGAGTTTCACCTCCATGATGTTATTCAGACTCGCTGGTATTAAAAGGGTCACAAGACCTGCGCCTATCTTTAATGCTGCCTGAGATGCCATATGGGCTGCACCAGTTTTTCCTGGGGATCCTGCAATTACCGCTGCATGGCCATAAGTTCCTTTGTGTGACCAGGGTAATCTATGTCTGAAAAAGCTCCTTATCATGTCGCCGTCTACTATATGGCCATCAATCCCTATTTTTTGTTCAATAAAGTCAGGTATAGATATGTCAATTACAGTGAGTTTCCCTGTATGATGTGCACCTGGATAAATGAAATGACCTAATTTTGGATAGGCAAATGTAAATGTATGATGTGCCATAACAGCAGCACCCAGTATTTTACCTGTTTTTCCATCTATGCCTGAGGGTATATCCACTGAAATGACCTTTTTACTAAAATTGTTTATATCTTCAATAACGGCCTTCTCAATGCCTGATACTATCTTTGAAAGGCCTGTGCCGAATATGGCATCAACTACAATATCGGCATGTTTTATTGCCATTTTTATTTTATCTGTATATTCCTTTAATTCTATTATGTGCCCTCCTGATGATTCAAAAAGTCTCATATTTATCGCTGCATCGCCTTTTAGGGTGTCCTTTTCTGCGAGTAAAAACACTCTTACATCATGTCCATCTCTTATGGCGTACCTTCCTATTACAAAACCATCACCACCGTTATTACCCCTTCCACAGAAAATAACGATGCGACTCTTTTTAGTAAGATATAGTTCTTTTATGAATCTGTACGCACCTCTTCCGGCATTCTCCATAAGTACAGTAGAAGGTATGCCCCAGTTTTCAATGGCATATCTATCGTATTCTGCCATTCTTTCTGGTGAAAGTACCACCATATCTTTCCTCCGTGACCACTAATTTTTATTTATAACAACTATTGCCACAGCATAATCTCTCTCATGGGAGATGCTGATACCTCTATAGATCTCTCCTCGAAAATCAATATAAGGTTTACCCATGGACTGCATGATATTTATCTCTTTTAAAGGCGCCTTTATGCCTTTAGCTTTTATAAATGCTTCTTTTGCTGCAAATCTGCCTGCTATGAATTCGTGCCCGGCTTTTCTTGTCTTATAAAGCCTTTTTTCCTCATGGGAGAAGACCTTATTGAGAAACCTCTCGCGATATTTATCCATAACCTTTTTAATACGTTTTATATCCACTATATCTATCCCTACTTCCATAAGAAACCTTTTAATTCTGTAAAAATAACATAAAAAAAGCAGACATAAAAGTGCTAATTTATTTAAATTTTAGGGGGTAAATCACGATGATAATCTAAAAAATGGAGGCGGCATCCGGATTTGAACCGGAGAATAACGGTTTTGCAGACCGCTGCCTTACCGCTTGGCTATGCCGCCAAAAAAGATTAAAAAAGTGATTGGTGAAACATTTTTATACACTCCACCAATCACCCTTATGCACATTTTAATGGAGCGGGAAACGGGATTTGAACCCGCGACTTCAACCTTGGCAAGGTTGCACTCTACCGCTGAGTTATTCCCGCATGTGATTATTTTATAATACAATCTATATAGTAATGTCAACTTTTTGTTTTATCCATATATTTTGCTTAAAAAAACATGGAATTTTTTTTGCTACTCTGGTATTTTTATTTTTACGGGATGTAGCTCAGTATGGTTGAGAGCGCTTGCTTCGGGAGCAAGAGGCCGCTGGTTCAAATCCAGTCATCCCGATTTTTTTAATATCTAAAGCTTCACCTTTATGCCTCTATCCTTTAAATATTCTTTCACCTGTCTGATACTGAATGTCCTGAAATGAAATACTGATGCAGCAAGGAGGATACTTGCACCTGCTTTTATAACGGCATCATAGAAGTGCTCGAGTTTACCTGCACCGCCTGAAGCCACCACAGGAACCTTTACCGCATCAGAGATGGCCTTTGTGAATTCAATGTCATATCCTGCAAGGGTTCCGTCACCGTCCATACTTGTTGGAAGTATAACACCTACACCTAAATCCTCACATGTTTTTGCCCATTCAATTGCATCCTTTCCCACAGGGAGGGTGCCGCCGGCGATGACCAATTCGAAACCTGATGGCATTTTTTTATTTCTTCTTGCATCTATGGCAACAGTAATTTTTTCAGAACCGAATCTCTCTGCTGCATCTTTTATAAGTTTTGGATTTTTTACTGCGGCACTGTTCATAGAAACCTTATCAGCGCCTGCTAAAAGGACAATCTCAATATCTTCAAGGCTGTTAATGCCTCCCCCAACAGTGAGTGGTATGGTGATGACTGATGACACCGCTTTAACCCATTCAAGTCTCGTTTTTCTGTTTTCAAGGGTTGCTGCAATATCGAGCATGGCAAGTTCATCTGCGCCTTCTTTTTCGTAAAATTGAGCATTTTCTACAGGATCCCCTGCATCTCTTATATCAACAAAATGCACCCCTTTTACAACCCTTCCATCTTTCATATCAAGACAGGGCATAATCTTTATAGCTTCCATACTTACTCCTTTTTTCAACATAATACTATAAAATCAACCTGTTCACAATATTTAATACAAAGATCCATTAGCCTTTTTTAATAATTTAAATTATGATAAAATGCATTTAATTTAAAAAAATTAAAAAAGGTTGATTAAATGAAGGGCTATATCTTTACATGTACTAATAAAACAGAAAAAGAATGTTTTGAACGCATGATTTTTGGAACAAATAAATTATATGGTGATAATGTTTTATGCCTTGAGAAAAATGACACACTTTTTCTATATAATATGGACAGTGATACATTATATGGGATTTTTAAAGCAAAAGGGAATGGGAAAAAAGATATTATACCAACAGCATGGAAAGGGGCCTATCCATATCAGATAGAAATAGAAAGAGATGGTGAAATAAAAGCAATTAAAGGTATAAAAAAAATATTTCAAAAGACAGGAATTGACAGAAAAGGTCTTTTAAATGAGTATCAAATTCAAATACTTATTGATTACCTTCATGACCCTGATAATTTTGATTTTAGTAGATATAAAAACAAATTAGTAGGTATGCAAATTACAGACGAAAAACCACCAATAGAATCAACTACATTATGGGATTATCCAAAACAAAGCTATGGTAAAACTCCAAAAGGCGATAATAAATATGCAGGAGTTACGCCAGCTTTTATAATTTATAATATGATCAAGCGTTATACTGAACCAGGAGACCTTGTTGTTGACCCAATGGCAGGAAGTGGCACAACGATTGATGTATGTAAAGAAGAGAATCGTAGATGCATTGCTTATGATATAGCCCCACCAAGGCCAGATGTAATCCAAAACGATGCCCGTAACATTCCTCTTAATGATGATAGTGTGGACATGATTTTTATTGATTCACCATATGGAGATAATATTAAATATAATGACCATCCTGACAATATTGGGAATATTTCTGCAGAAGATGAAAGATTTTATGATGAACTTGAAAAGGTTATGAAAGAATGCTTCAGAATTTTAAAACCAGGTAAAGTACTTGGTTGGCTTATTGGTGACCAGTGGGTAAAAAAAAGATTTACTCCAGTAGGTTTTAAAGTGTATGAAAGATTATGCAAATATTTTGAACCTATTGATATTATATGTGTTGCAAGAAGAAATCAAACATCAAATACGGGTATCTGGCACAACAGGGCAATACGATTCAATTTTTATTTAAGAGGTTTTAAATATTTACTTTTAATGAAAAAACCACAAGAAAAAGAATTAAAAAATTTGACAAGGAAAACAGAATGGACACAATATAGGCGACGGGGTAAAGATTAAAATTTTTATGAAAAGCAAAATCAATAAAAAAACAATGACGTTTAACTATTTACTTGAATTATACAAAGAAAAAAAGAAGATTTATGGTGAAGACACTTATAAATACATATCAAAGATTTTACAAGAGGCAAAAGAGATTCACAAAAAATTTTTTCTAAATAGTGAAACAGCAGCGCGAGCAATTGCAGAAGGGCGTGAACCAGATCATGAACAATCATGGCGTGCCTTTAAAGGAAAAAACCTTGAAAAACTTTTATTATATATAATTATGGAGGGTGTTGAGCAACTTGGTTTAAAGATTATAGAAGGAAATACCCTCGAAAGGACAAATAGTAAAAATCTTTCCAAGGAGCTTAACATTATTAAAAGAAACCTTTTTGTCGATTTCGGCGAATTTGGTGCTCATCTTCCTGACGTTGATTTAATAATATATGATCCAAAAAATTACAAGATTATATCAGTTATTTCATGCAAGGTAACTTTAAGGGAAAGAATAGCACAGACGGGTTACTGGAAGATATAATTATCGGAAGATGAACTCACCAAACATATCAAAGTCTTTTTTATAACGCCAGATGAGGATGGTACACTTATAAAAAGAAATCCAGCCAAAAAAGGCAGAGCAATTGTTGAAGTTGATACTGACGGAAGTTATATAATGACAGAAGAAAGAATAGAAGAAAGCCAAAAGGTAAAAAGTTTTCAACATTTTTTAAATGACCTGAAGTCTCTTGTTAATAAAAATTGACAGCAGATTTATATCTCGAAGATTTTCTGTTCAATATAATATATATTTTTACAGTTGCTGGAAAACTGCAGGACAAATAATAATTAAAGGCCAAGGAATGCCTTTTTAATCTCCTCTGAGGCAAGGAGTTCACTTCCTTTGCCTTCTTTTATGGTTTTACCTGTCTGGATCACATATCCTCTATCAGCAATCTGCAGTGATTCAAAGACATTCTGTTCCACAAGGAGGATTGTTTTACCCATATCCCTTAATTTTGATACAGCG
Organism: Syntrophorhabdaceae bacterium; assembly: GCA_026416315.1. Taxonomy (GTDB): domain Bacteria; phylum Desulfobacterota; class Syntrophorhabdia; order Syntrophorhabdales; family Syntrophorhabdaceae; genus JAKORG01. The sequence goes on from JAOAFK010000047.1 coordinate 9,032, forward strand.
TCAAGCATCTCATCCACAAGTTTTGGCATAAGTCCTAAGGATGGTTCGTCAAGCATGAGCAGTTTCGGGTTTGACATGAGACCTCTGCCTATAGCAAGCATCTGCTGCTCACCACCGCTTAATGTGCCGCTTATTTGAGTTCTCCTCTCTTTTAGTCTCGGAAAAAGCTGATAAACAAAATCAAGGTTTTTCTTAACTTCATTTTTATCATCTACAATAAATGCCCCTAATTCAAGATTGTCTTCCACTGTAAGGGGTCCGAAGATGAGCCTTGCCTCAGGTATATATGTAATGCCAAGCTTCACAATATCAGGTGTTGATAAACGATGGATTTCTCTGTTTTCAAATGTTATGGTGCCCTTTGTGGGATGCAATGTGCCAGCTATGGTCTTCAAAAGGGTTGATTTCCCAGCACCGTTTGATCCCACAACTGTTACGAGTTCACCCTTTTTAACTTCAAGGGAAATATTATGGATCACAGGTATACCGCTTAATCGAACCTCTATCTCATTTACCTTTAGCATATCTCTCACCCAGGTAAGCTTTTATCACCTCTGGATTCTTTACAATATCTTCAGGAGGGCCTTCTGCAATCTTTATCCCGCTATCAAGGACAATAACCCTTCCTGATACCGTCATGACCATCTCCATGATGTGCTCTATAAGAAAGATCGTTATATGTTTCTCCACATTCAGTCTTTTTAATAATTCCACCATCTCCTCTGTCTCTTTATGGTTTAATCCTGAAGCCACCTCATCGAGCATAAGCAGTTCCGGTTTTGTTGCCAGGGCCCTTGCAAGACCTACCTTCCTTTGAATGGCAATGGGTAGTTCGTTTATGTGATAATCCTTGATATGGGATAAACCGAGAAATTCAATGATCTCTGAAGCTTCTTTATCTGCCTCTGCTCTTTTTTCTGTTCTTAAAAAGGCACCCACCATTACATTTTCGTGGACTGTGAGACCTGTTGTGACCTTCATAATCTGAAATGTCCTGCCTATGCCTTCTCTACTTGTCTGAAAAGGTTTAAAACCTGTTATATCCTTTCCTTTAAATCTGATTTTTCCTTTATCAGGTTTATAGTATCCTACAATGCAGTTGAAAAGGGTTGTCTTCCCTGCACCGTTCGGACCTATAAGACCCACTATCTCATTTTTTTCTATCTGAAAGGAGATATCATTATTTGCTACAAGGCCACCAAAATCCTTTACAACATTTTCCACATCAAGAAAGGCCATCTACTTTCCCCTTTTTCTTAAATCTTCTATTATACCCCAGATACCTCTTGGCTGGTATGCAGAAACAATCATAATAAGCATTGCATAAATCATGTAGTCTATGCCTGTGAGCCCTTTATGGCCTCCAAGCCAGCTACCTAAAAAACGGTCAAGGGGCACAAGGAATGCAGCACCGATTATGGGTCCCCACATGGATGCTGCTCCTCCTAACATGGCCATAAGGGCAATCTTTATGGACAGAGATAGTTCCATAACCGATGCAGGGTCAATATAGAGGTTATAAACAGCCATAAAACCGCCACCTACTGCCACAAATGCCGATGCAATGGAATAGGCCTTTATCTTGCACCATCTTATATCAATACCAAGACTTTCAGCAGCGTCCTCATCGTCCTTTATCATCCTTAATTGGTAGCCGAGTTTTGATTTTCTGAACCAATTCATATAAAAAATGGCAATATAGAAAAGGGCCATAATGAAATAATAGTAATATGTATCGGATTTAAACTGCATATAAAGAAAATCAGGATGGTCATGGATGGGCAGTTCTATACCCTTTGCAGCACCCACAAGGGCCCAGTTGTCGAATATATCTTTTAAGACAAGGGATGTACAGATTGTTGCAATGGCAAAGTAGTGCCCCTTTAATCTGAATAGGGGATAACCTATGATGAATGAGTATCCAAGGGCAATAAGTACACCTATGGGCATAGATATCCAGAATGGCACCTTCCACCATACCATCATTAAAGCAACGGTATATGCCCCTATACCTACATACTGGGCTTTACCGAGCTCCACCTGACCTCCGTAGCCGCCGATGGTATTCCAGCCCATTCCAAATAGGGAAAATAGCATGAACTGAATCATCACAGTTTTTGCAAATGAGCTTACCCCGAGCCATGGAAAAATAAAAAGAAATATCGTAAATATTATAAATCCTATTCTTTCTGACCTTGAAAAATCACTGAAATCAAAGGCGTCTTTTAATTTTTCCATCCGAACAACCCCTGTGGTCTTACAACAACGATTATAAAATATGCTAAATAAACCACTGTAAATTTAAAGTGTGGTCCTAAAAAATCAGAACCTACAAGATGTCCAAAGACGGGAAATATCATCTCAAGGACACCTATGAGGAGTCCTGCAAAAAATACGCCCTTAACACTGCCAAAACCGCCCAAGGCTACACATGCAAAGGCAATCATGACAAAAAGAATCCCTACCATGGGATAGGCGTAGTAGAAATTCACAAGGAGCCCTCCGGCAATACCCACTGTACCACCTCCTATTGCCCATGCAATGGCATTCATCTTTTCTGTTTTTATACCCATATAAGTAGCTGCCTCTTTGTTTATGGCTGTTGCCTGAAGGGCCTTTCCTAACTTTGTTTTGTATAAAAAGTAATAAACCACGGCAAAGGATATGAGGCTCAGCACCCCTGCAGCAAGCTTTGTTGCCTCGAACACAAACGGACCGAAAGAGATGCTTTTACCCACTAAAAATCCTCTTTCTATCATCCTGTAATCAGCACTGAAAAGGAACATGGCAAGGTATTGAAGAAAGAGCATGAGTCCAAATGTGCCAAATAGTTGGGCAATAGCTGGACCTCTTAAAAGATAACTTATAAGCAGATAATAGGAGGCTAAACCGAGTATAACCCCGAGGGCAGCAGATACAGGCAATGCAAGTAAAGGGTCGATGTTTAAAAAATAATTCGTCCAGTACACCGCATACATGCCGAGCATCAAAAATTCACCATGGGCAAAGTTTACTATATCCATCACACCAAAGATGATGGTAAGTCCCAGTGCCACAAGGGCAAATAAAAGTCCTATCAACAAACCCTGAAGTAAAGCATCTATAATCAGCATTCGTTCATACTACCTCATAGTTTATATAAAAAAAGGAAGGCGATATCTCACCTTCCTTTTTCATTATCTATTTCCATCCTGGGAACGGATATATAAAATTGGCTGTTGCAAGCTCAAAAGGATACACGATCTCAAGGCTTATCTTCCCGTCAGATTTCAGCTGATACTGTCCTATCAAACCCCTTCCAAGGATATTCTGCCCTTTTGAGTCAAATTTGATACCTGCCCATGGCATGACCAATTCTTTTGCAGGTATATGAAGTTCATTGCATGCCTTCTGGATTGCCTTTGGATCCGTTGACCCTGCCTTGTTCAAAACATAGGCCCATGTCTGAACTCCTACTACAGACCTTGCAGTTGCACCTGTTAAGTCATCGCCATATTTTTGCTTGTATAAGGCATTGATCTGGCCTGCAACCTTTTTTACTCTTGTGATTTTATCAATAAAGACTGTTCTTGTAAGGACACCGTTTATGTCTGCCCCTAATGTCTTTGCAAAATCAGCCATTTCAAAACCTGCATTTTGACCCCACAGTATCTTTGTCTTTGCCTTCATGGATTTTAGGGTTCTTATCATAAGGAGTGAGTCTGATAGATATGATGCAAAGAGCATCGCATCAGGATTGACTGACATTAATGCCTTTGCCTCAGAAGTGAGATCCGGTGAGTTTGCATTATACAGTATACCTTTTGTTATGTTAAAACCGTATTCTTTTGCATATGCCTCTAATGATTTTGCCACGCCTGAACCCCATTCGGTATTTTCACAGGCATAGGCCAGATTCTTTAATTGAGCCTTTGGTATGGCTTTTACCCCTTTTACTTTACCTTCTGTGAGGCCTTTTAATAACTCAAAAAGGTCTTTATTAAAAAAGTTATCATGGGGTGTTGTCCTCCAGAACCATTTAAAACCCCTTTCTGTTAAATCAGGGGATGTGGAAGAATCATTAATCATGGGTACACCGTATCTTTCTGCCACAGCACTCACAGTCTTTGTGACAGCACTGTTGTATGCACCCATAAGCCCGACCACCTTGTCATCGAGGATGAGTCTTTTTGCCAAGTCCGCACCCCTGTCTGGTTCACCCCTATGGTCAACAAAGATTAGCTTTATTTTTGCTCCCCCGAGATTGGGAATGCCGCCCCAACTGGCCATAGGCAAGTCAACACCAGGACTCTTGTTGTTTATCATATCTGCTGTTAATTCAGCAGCCCTTTGAAGGTCCCTTCCTATCGTGGCAAGGGCACCAGATAATGGATATAACACACCGATTTTAATCTCATTTTGCTGGGCATATACATTTCCATGGGTAAACATGAGAGAGATGAATAAAATAAAGACAAAAAAGATAATAAATCTTGTTTTTCTCATAACCATGCCTCCTTTATTTTTTAAATAACTCATTGCTTATAGTGCACCTTTTTTGCCATAATTTAATTGCCTCATCGAGAGTTACCATTTCAAAGAAAACATCATCTCCAGGTTTCAAATGAGCAAGCCTAAACAGGTCTGCCTTTATAACACTGGCCAGTCTTGCATATCCCCCTATGGTTCGTTCATAGAGCATAATAAGAGGCAACCCATCTCCAGGAACCTGAATCGTGCCTGGCAAAATCCCTTCAGATACAATACTTTTTTCCACACGTTCTTTAAATTTAAGGGGATTTCCCTCAAGCCTTATGCCAATCCTGTTAGAATTAACTGAAACTTTATAACATTTTTTTTCTCTATTTTCAAAAAGAGTTTTCAATGAATTTTCATCAAAAAAACCAATTTCAGGTCCCTCTATTATTCTTAAAATATGAGGTGGCTTAAGTGAAGGGATGAGCCTTTCATCAATCTCTTTATTTTCCACATCTTTTATTCCTTTAAATTGTATGGTATCACCCTTTTTTAGGGCTCTGCCATTATATCCACCAAAGGCACATTCCGTGTTTGTGGTAAAACTGCCCATAACCTCTTCAATATCCATCATGCCTGAAAAGCCTATATAATACCTGAAGCCTTCTTTCACTGATTTTATCCTTAAAACACTGCCTTTTTTTGCCTGAAAGGTTTTCCAGGCATGACATATTTCGTTATCTAATGAGGCTTCAACCCTTGCGCCTGTAATA
>JAOAFK010000074.1 GCA_026416315.1 Syntrophorhabdaceae bacterium
ATAATAGATTCTGGATTGTTGTGGCAATGCCAAAGCCTGAAATAAGATGGGAGAGTGATTCTAACATCTATTACTCCTTACATACCAAGTATTCCTTTCGGGAGAGGGATTTTGAGCCAGTGGATAAAAAGAACATAAGACGCAGCAGCGGTTATGAGGGAAAGAATGATATTGAATACCCAGCGTTTATCGCCGAGGATCCTCACAAGGAATAACATGAGAAGGAAGGCGAATAAAAAATATCCGATTGTACTAAACAATAGAATTGAAAGGACGACAATTATCAGGAAAAAGACGACATTTTTTACTTCTGTAGTTGCTTCATAAATGGTTACCTTGATTTCCTTCAGGCTCTTTTTTGCCAATAAACTCTTAACTGCATGTATTAAAACAAGGAGCATCAAAAGAATTCCTAAACAGAGGGGAAAAAGCCCACTCCCTGCGGTCCTGAAGTTTCCTATGGGCATCTTTAAAGACAATATGACGGTTACTAAGCCAAAGATAAATAACACAATTGCAGCAATTAACTCATCTTTTTTCATGGCTCATTTTTCAATTTTTTTATGTAACACCTTTAAAGCCCAATGCTTTTGAGATTTCAAGGCCTGTTTTTATTACCTCTTTTTTCAAAACATCTTGAATCAATTTTTTTGTTACCCTGAATGATGGACCGGAAATACTTATTGCAGATACTGGTCTTCCTTTATCGTCAAAGATAGGGGCAGCCACACAGCGGATACCCTTTTCATTTTCCTCATCATCGATGGCATAACCCTGATTTCTTACCATTGATAGATGTTCTTTTAGCTGAATGGGTGAAACAATTGTATTTGGGGTCCTTTGAGGGAGCCCTTTTTTTTCAATAAATGTATCCAACTCTTCATCAGTTAAGTAGGAAAGGAGTACCTTTCCAACAGCACAGCTATGGGCAGGATTTCTTGCACCAACACGGGATGCCATTTTCAACCCCCCTGTACCTATCTCACTCTCTATCTTTTCAATATAGACCACCTCATACTGGTCAAGAATCACCATGTGCACCGTTTCCTTCGTCTTTTCAGCAAGTTCTTTAAGATATGGCTCGGCTATTTTTCTCAAATCCAGTTGGCTTGTAATGAGATTACCAAGCTCAAGCAGTTTAAGACCCAATAAATAATTTTTTGTTTTTGCATCCTGTCTTATATAGCCGAAATAGGCAAGAGAAGTTAAAAGACGATGTACTGTACCCTTTGGCAGGCCAAGAGTGGATGAGATATCTTTTATACTCATACCCTGAGAGGAATTTCCCACAAGGTCAATAATCTGTGAAACCCTCTCCACCGTTTGAACAAGATTGGAGGGCCGGGTTGATTTGTCTTTAAATTTCGTATTACGAAACATTATTTCATATTTTAAAATTTAAAAATGTTTTTGTCAAGAATTTTTAAAATTTAAAATATTTTTAGAGTACTAATTCAGGATAAATGGCGCGCCCGACAGGATTTGAACCTGCGGCTTCTGGCTCCGGAGGCCAGCGCTCTATCCAATCTGAGCTACGGGCGCAAAAAATGAAAAGGAAAAACTAAATAATTTTTATAACTACCTCGTCACCCTTCCAGATCCCTAATTGATCCTTAAAACTCCCTTTATAGTAACCGAATTCAAGATAACCTGAACTGCCTATGAGACAGCTGAACTGGTCTTCAAAATAGCTTCTCTTTATGTTTCTGAACTCCTTTTTCCCTAAACTGATTTTAAAGCCCCTGTCTTTTATAAATCCATCAAGGGTCTTTTCATCAATGTTTGATATGGCATTGCCGAATCTATCAAATCTCACTATCTCACCATAGATAACATCAGGATATACAAGGGGAAAACAATTCTCTAAAACTGTATATTTTTCTATTTTTTCTCCCATAGATGATGGAGGCACACCTTTTGATAAATGGGCTGCCACAGGAGAAAAGATATCTCTTCCATGAAATGTATTGCTTATCTTGGGCAGCATAAATTCCTTATTTTTAATATGAAAGATCTCTGCCTTATCGTTTAATATTAGTGTGAAAATCCCGTTGTCCGGTCCAATGAAAATATGTCCATCACATATACATAATACAGGTTTTCTTTCACCACCTACTTCCGGATCTACAACAGCTACATGAATGGTATCTTCTGGAAAATATGGATAATACTCTTTTAAAACAAATGCAGCCTCACGGATGTCCTGTGGTTCTATTTCATGGGTTATGTCAATTATTTTAGCCTCTGGATTTATGGACAAAATCACGCCTTTCATCTGGCCTACATAAGAGTCCTTAGTTCCAAAGTCTGTAAGTAATGTGATGAATGTATGCCTATTCATGTGAAAAGCATCTTTATATATTTTTTAAAGGGCCTTTTTATTATACCCTTTTCTGTGATAAAGCCTGAAATATATCTATGGTCTGTCACATCAAAGGAATAGTATCTTGCCTTTATATTTTTTAATGTAATGGGTATATTTTTAAAGTGCTTTACCTCATTTCCATTGCGCTCCTCTATAGGTATCAGGCTGCCGTCTTTTAACTCAGGGTCAAAGGTTGAAACAGGGGCGGCCACATAAAATGGTATGTTATGTTTATGTGCACACAGTGCTATCATATATGTTCCCACCTTGTTTGCCGTATCACCGTTTAATGCAATTCTATCTGCACCTACAATCACCTTGTCTATGAGTCCCTTATAACAGAGGATACCCACATGATTGTCAGGGACCACTTCTACATCAATACCTTCTCTGTATAGCTCCCATGCAGTTAATCTCGCACCTTGAAAATATGGTCTTGTCTCAGTGGCAAAAACCTTTATCTTTTTTTTAGCTTCACAAGCTGCCTTTATAACACCTAAAGCAGTTCCATAACCACCCATGGCAAGGGCACCAGCATTACAATGGGTCAATATCCTATCACCATCGCTTATAAGTTCTGCACCGAAAAGGGATAACATTCTATTGTTTTCTATGTCCTCCACATGGATATTTATTGCCTCATTTAGAAGCACTTCTAATATATTGTGGCTTGCTTTATATTTATTAAATGTGTTTTCCATTCTATTTATTGCCCAAGAAAGGTTTACTGCCGTTGGTCTTGTTTGAAGGAGCTGTTCTGAAACCCTTTTTACTTCCGTTATCTTTAATGCCCTTTTATTTTTTAATAATTCTTTTATACCTATGACAAACCCATAGGCAGCCACAATTCCGATTAATGGTGCACCCCTAATTATCATGTTTTTTATGGCATCTCTTATATCCTTTAGTGTGTTACAACGGACATATACCTTTTTAAAAGGGAGCATTCTCTGGTCAAGAAGAAATAAAGTATCGTTTTTCCAGTATATGTGGTCTATCAATCTTTAAGCCTCTTTATTAAAAGTTCGTTCAACATCTTTGGGTTTGCCTTTCCCTTTGTCTCTTTCATGACTTGACCTACAAAAAAACCGAGGAGTTTTTCTTTACCTGATTTAAACTCTTGCACCTCTTTAGGAAATCTTGACAGTATCTCATCAATTTTTGCACTGATTTCCGATTCGTCTGATATCTGAATAAGACCTTTTTCTTCCACGAGTTTTTTGGGAGATATATCTCTATTGCAGAGTTCTGGAAATATGTCCTTTCCTATCTTTATGCTTATGGTGCCGTCTTTTATTAAGGATAAAAGCTCACCAAGCCTCTCAGGTGATATGGGCGCATCCTTGGGCTGCAAATTTCTCTCTTTCAATTCCCTTAAAAGCTCCGTCATGATCCAGTTGCTCACTGTTTTTGCCTCAGGGAATCTTTTTACCGTTTCTTCAAAATAATCTGCAAGGTATCTGTCAGAAACAAGTATATCCACATCATATCTTGGAAGACCATATTCCATAATAAATCTTTCTGCCTTTGCAAAAGGTAGTTCCGGTAATTCTTTTTTTATCCTTTCAATCCAGGCATCGTCAATTATAAGGGGCAGTAGATCTGGCTCTGGGAAATATCTATAGTCATGTGCCTCTTCCTTTCCCCTCATGGAATATGTAATACCTTCGTCCACATTGAATAGCCTTGTCTCCTGGATAATTTCGCCACCACCTTTGATTATCTCTATCTGTCTTTTTATCTCATAATCAAGGGATTTCTCTATATATTTGAATGAATTGAGATTCTTCAATTCTGTCCTTGTGCCAAAGGTCGTTGAGCCCTTTTTTCTCACGGAAACATTTGCATCACATCTGAAACTTCCTTGTTCCATATTTCCATCGCATAT
>JAOAFK010000188.1 GCA_026416315.1 Syntrophorhabdaceae bacterium
CCGCCTTTTTTTAAAAAATCGTTCAATTCATCTCTGAAATAGAATATGGTTTCAAGGTAGTTATATGCATCATAATTTACAATATCCACATGGGTATTAAGTAGCACAGACCAATCTGTGTTTCCGCAGCAGTGAACACCTGTAACAGCATCTATGCCGTTAAAAACTTCATTGAAAATAGAAATTGCCTCTTCCTTATGTATGGAAACATAGGCAGAGCCAAAGGATACCATATAGGGTTCATCAAAAAAGATGATAACGCCTTTGTCAGGGAACTGAGATCTGATTTTGTGAACCATCCATTTTGCCTTCATATGGATGGTTTTTTTTATAATGTCAAAAAAACTGTGGTTATATATAATGGGTACACCTTTTTCGTCTTTTAGACCAAGCCCCATACTGAAAGGCCCTGTGAGCTGACCTTTTATAAATCTCACCCCGTTTGAAATCTCTTTTAATCTCTGAAGGAATCTATAAAACCCAGGGGCGACCTTTTCAGATATAGAAAATTGAGATAAGTTCTGTGCCTCAAAATCTTCATAGAATTTCTCTATACCCTCTGTTTCCTGGGTATCCATAAATACAGAGTTTTTATCATGATCAATTACAATGCATGGAACATTCTCCAAAAATGTTGAAAACATATTTTCATCAGGGAATCTCTTTGGAAGTTGAGGCCAGAATGGGACCTCTGAACATGTTTCAAATATTAGATCAATTGCTTCATCTAAATCTGTTAACGGAAGACTACCTATACCTGTTATCATTTTCAACCCTTTATTGTTTTAAGAAAAACTTTTTAAACATGTAGCACACATTTTATAGACTGTAAAGAGAAAATAATCGTGATGTCCTAATACTTATATTTATGTCAGGTGCCTTTAAATACTTCCTTTCTCTTCCATTTCTTCTGTGATGAAACGGCAAATCTGTGCGCCTCATCTCTTATGGCTACAAGGGCCTTCAAAACTGGTGAAGAAGATGGTAAAAGAAGGGGATTTTTTCTTTTCGGAAGATAGATTAGATCCTTCATGCCATTTCTTCTCATACCCTTTGCAATACCAATAGTATCGATATCAAGATTCATCTCTTTTAATACCCTCAGTGCTGATGATAGCTGTGCCTTACCACCATCTATGATAATAAGTTCAGGCAATGGCCTTATCTCTTCATCCTTTAATCTTCTTGAAAGTATTTCCATCATAGAGGATGTATCATCCATAGGGGAATCTCCCTTTATATGAAAGACCCTGTAGTCCTCCTTTTTTGGTTTAAAAGATTCAAAGACAACCATGGCCCCTGTAGGATTTTTTCCATGGAGATGAGAGATATCATAAGCCTCAATCCTTATAGGTATCTTTTTCATATTTAAAACCCTCTTAAACGCAAGTTCAATGGGACCTTCATCCTTTTCATACAAATTTTCTATTGCAAGACTAATGAATGAATCTACATTTCCAGATCCAGGATATTTAATCTTTGTATTTATATTCTTGTTTTCCCTCAAGAAATCTTCGAGGTACTTCCTATCCTCTATATCTTGAGATAATATGATCTCTTCTGGCACACCTCTTGTTTCATAAAACTGGAAAAGCATAGAAGATATGGCATTATCCATAGATGGTGCTACATAAGATTTTTTGAATGTTTTTTTTGATATAAGTACACCTTTCCTGAATATAAGAAGTACTGCCTTTAATACACCGCCTATATCGAGAAAGGCCCATACATCTCTGTTTTTTCCCAAATGTTCATGGACATACTGTTTTTCTGTTAATTTCTTTATGGCTTCATATCTTTCTTTTAAGGCCTTTGCATCTTCAAAACGCCACTGCTTGGCTGCCTTTTCTATCTCTCTCTCGAGATTTTCCAGTATCTTTTTATCTTTACCTGATAGAAAATCTACGAGTTCAGATACAACTTCTCTGTAGATATTTTCATCGATTTCTTTTTCACAAGGCGCCAGACACCTCTTCATCTCGTACAGCATACATGCCCTTTTTCTCTTTTTAAACACTGAATTTTTACATCTCCTTACAGGATAAAATCCATGAATCACCCTTAAAATATCTTTAATATCCCCTATATTGGGATACGGACCAAAATATACAGAGCCATCATTCTCTATTTTTCTTGTCACATATAGACCAGGATACTGTTCATGGATGGTAACCTTTAGGGACACATAGGACTTATCGTCCTTAAGGTTTATATTGTATTTCGGCTTGTGTTCTTTTATAAGGTTGTTTTCTAAAAGAAATGCCTCTTTTTCATTGTTTGTCAGAACGGTCTCCACAGACCTTATGTTATCTACAAGGCGCAGCGTCTTTGAGTCTTTATTGCCATCTCTTAGATAACTTTTAACCCTTTCTTTTATGTTCTTTGCCTTACCTATATAAATAATTCTGTTTTGAGAGTCTTTAAATATATAAACACCCGATGAATCAGGTAGGGATTCTATTAATTCATCGTTTAACACTGCTATTACCCCTTATAGTCCAATCCTTTCCCCTATTTCTCTCATGGCATTTAAAGAAATCTCTACAAATTCTTCAAGGGGAATGCCTATCTTTTCACACTCTAATATATTTTCCCTACTTACTGATGCGGCAAAGGCCTTTTCCTTCATCCTTTTTATAACTGACTTTGACTTTACACTTGTAATCTTTTTATCAGGATAAACAAGGGTAGTGGCCATGATTAGACCTGTAATGGTTTCTCCTGCTGCGAGGGCATGCTGAAATTCTGTATGTCTTTTTCTGCCTGCCAATTGCTCATTGTGCATAACAATTGCATCAATGATTTCTTCATCAAGGCCTTTATCTCTTAATATCCTTTCTGTTTCTCTTCCATGGACATTTAAATCTCCGTTACAGATTTCAACATCAAGGTCATGGAGCAAACCTGCAAGGCCCCACTTTTCTTCATCTTTTTTAAGTTTTTTCGCCAGGGCCCTCATAACTGCTTCAGTTGCTAAACAATGGGCAAGCATTTTTTCATTTTTTATATATTTTTTTAATAATACTTCGGCCTCTTCTCTACTCATTAAAGACATAGTTTAACCTCCATTTTTATCGAGTGATTTTCATTCTATCAAAATCTGTAACATATTTTAAAATTTTTAAAACATATTGTCGATTGGGGATTTCAATTTTTTAATTCAAAAATAGAAAAAAACCCTTGACAAAATAGAAAGTTACAAGTATAGTTGGTTTAATGTGGTAAATGGTGTTATAAAGTGGTATAAAAATGTTTGCCGGTAGATTTGAATACGCCATAGATGATAAAAGCAGGGTGAGTATCCCTTCAAA
>JAOAFK010000080.1 GCA_026416315.1 Syntrophorhabdaceae bacterium
GAATCACCAATATTGGCACTAAAAAACCTGTCCTTTAAAATATAAAAATTTGCAACAGTAGTACCTGCCATGATTCCTTTATTGACAATAAACTCATCTACCTTAAGACACGCCTCTCTGATAAAATTAGGGAATTTAACATAGTTAGGCACACTTTTTTGCATCTCTTCTGATATCAAATGGAGAAAATAAGGGGTAATCATCTCAGAGGAAATAATGGCAGCCCTTTTTCCATTATGACCATCGTATACCTCAGCACTCAAAAAATATATCTTTTCCCTTTCATATATTGCATATTCATCTTCCATGCTGTCTCTGTAACCAATGTCACTTGCGATACCTATTTTGACATCCATATATAATTGTTATTTTAACACATTTATTTGTTCCTGTTGTGAAAAATACCCAAAATAAATATAATATACCGTTCTTAATAAGTTCTTAATTAAAAAGGTTCAGGAGGCATATTATGTATACTGTTGTTCTTTTAAGACATGGAGAGAGCACATGGAATAAAGAAAATAGATTTACAGGATGGACAGATGTTGACCTTTCAGAAAGAGGCATAGAAGAAGCGAAATTGGCCGGACAGATCTTAAAGAAAGAAGGCTACACCTTTGATGTGGCCTTTACCTCATATTTGAAAAGGGCGATAAAGACGCTGTGGATTGTCCTTGAAGAGATGGACCTCATGTGGATACCTGAATATAAATCATGGAGGCTAAATGAAAGACACTACGGTGCCCTGCAGGGATTAAACAAGGCAGAAATGGCAGAAAAGTTCGGTAATGAACTTGTTCACCAATGGAGAAGAAGCTATGATATCCCGCCACCTAAACTTGAAAAGTCAGACCCGAGATACACTGGTAATGACCCAAAATACAAAGACTTAGATGAAAAAGATATACCCTTGAGCGAATGCCTTAAGGATACGGTTATTAGATTTATGCCTTACTGGCTTGATGTAATTTCACCTATGATTCTCGAAGGAAAAAAAATAATAATCGTTGCCCATGGAAACAGTTTGAGGGCCCTTGTAAAACACTTAGATAATATCCCTGATGATGAGATACCCAATCTGAATATACCTACAGGTATTCCCCTTGTATATCGCCTTGATACATATTTAAGACCAATTGAACATTTTTATCTCGGTGATCCTGAAGAGGTAGAAAAGGCAATAAAACAAGTGGCAGAACAGACAAAAAAGAAATAAACCGCTGCCAAATGAGCCCATAGGGACTTTTTTTATATTTTTTGATGATAGTACTTGCATATATCATTGAAATCATAACTATTTGCAATGAAGGTTAAATTTTCTTGACTGATAAATTTTATGGGTATATAACTTACTAAAATATGAATTATTATGAATGGAGGATTTTTTATGGGCGACTCTGATGGCAGTCAAGTCTCACCGATAAAATGCCAGGAGTACCCTTCAGAAGAGATTTATGACCCTGGATCGCCTAAAGTGGTAAGGCGACCTGTGGGTTGAGCCGTAACTTTTCTTAACCCAGCCGGTTCACCTCAGGTCGTATGAGCTACCAGGTGACCAAAAATAGAGGTGAACCATTAAAACAAAAACCCTTAAATATACTTTTTTAATCAATAGCTTAAAATCTACAAAAAGGTTTTAACATGAATAGAGGATTTTTTTCAAAATTTTCAGATATAAGAAACCAACTCATTTCTCAGCGGGCATTGGGTGATCATGAACGAAGACTCATTGAATTATGCTCAATCCCTGTACAGGATGCCCTATCCAGACTTGAAACTTCATTTCAAGGTTTAAAACAGAAAGAAGCTGAGGAAAGATTAGATAAATACGGACCTAATGAACTATCTCACCTCAAACGACCCGGTTTCTGGGCTGATATATACAGGAGGATGAAAAGTCCTCTTGTTATTCAACTTCTTATAATTGCAATTGTTTCGGGATTTATAGGGGAAATAAAATCCACAGGCATTGTAAGTGCAATGATTTTTTTAAGTATAGGGTTATCATATATTTTGGATAAGCGATCCAGTAAAGCTGTTGAAGCCCTTGGTAGACGAGTTCAGTCAAGGTCATATGTACTAAGAGACGGAAAAGAGACAGAAGTAAAGATTTCAGAGATAGTACCAGGTGATATAGTGATTCTCCAGACAGGCTCCGTGATCCCTGCTGATTTGAGAATCATATCTGCAAAGGACTTTTTTGTGAGTGAATCTGTCTTGACCGGGGAATCCATGCCAGTTGAGAAATCTGCTTTAAACTCAGTCCAGTCACCAAAATCAGCCCTTGAACTACCCAATGCATGTTTTTTAGGCACATCCGTTACAAGTGGAGTTGCAAGGGGTCTTGTAATTAATACTGGTGAGAAAACACTTTATGGGGCTATAGCAGAACGTCTATCAGAGGAACAGATTGAGACGGGTTTTGACAGGGGTATCCGTTCTTTTACATGGCTCATGGTCAGATTTATGGTGGTTATGGTATTTATTGTGTTTTTTATTGTGGGATTAACAAAAGGGAACTGGATAGATGCACTTTTATTCGGCGTATCCATTGCCGTGGGGTTAACACCTGAGATGTTGCCTATGATTGTAACGGTAAATCTCGCAAAGGGCGCATTAAATATGGCAAAGAAAAAAGTAATTGTAAAAAGCTTGCCTTCCATTCAGAATTTTGGGGCCATGGATACCCTTTGCACGGATAAAACAGGGACTTTAACCCAGGATAAGGTTGTCCTTGAAAGACATGTAGATATCTTAGGTCATACAAGTGAGGATGTGCTGAACTATGCATATCTTAATAGCTATTTTCAGACAGGACTCCGTAATCTTATAGACAGGGCAGTAATTGAATATGCTGACCTTGATGCAGAACAGAACTGCAGACTCATTGACGAGTTACCCTTTGATTTTCAGAGGCGTCGTATGTCCGTTGTCGTTGACTATGAGGGTGACCATGTTCTCATATGTAAAGGTGCTGTTGAAGAGATCTATGCCTGTTGCAGCAGTTATCAGATAGGTGAAGAGATTTATCCCCTTATTGATATGATCCGTTTTGACCTTTTTGAAGAGGTGGAAAGGTTAAACCGAGATGGTTTTAGAGTGTTAGGTATTGCTTACAGGGAATTTCCCAGGACAAAAACTGTGTTTTCTGTGGAAGATGAAAAGGATTTGATACTTTTAGGATATATTGCCTTTTTTGACCCTCCAAAGGCCTATGCCTCAGAGGCAATTGGTCTTTTAAAAAAGGTAGGTGTAGATGTTAAGGTGCTCACAGGTGATAATGGGTTTGTAACAGAGAAGATATGTCGTGATGTGGGCATTGATGTGAAACATATTGTAACAGGTTCAGAGCTATCTTCTCTATCTCAAGAAGAATTTTCGAAGGTTATAGAAAAAAATAATGTATTTGTAAAACTCACACCACTCCAGAAAGAACAGATTGTGGCAGAACTCAGGAAAAATGGCCATATTGTGGGTTTTATGGGTGATGGGATTAACGATGCACCGGCAATGAAGGCAGCGGATGTGGGCATTTCTGTTGATTCTGCTGTGGATGTGGCAAAAGAATCAGCGGATATCATTCTCCTTGAAAAAAGCCTCCTTGTCCTTGAAGAAGGTATTATGGAGGGAAGAAGAATCTTTGCAAACATGTTAAAATACATAAGAATGGCAGCAAGTTCTAATTTTGGAAACATGTTCAGCGTTTTAGGGGCGAGCTATATGCTGCCTTTTCTACCCATGAAACCTGTCCAGATCCTCATGAACAATCTCTTATACGATTTCTCCCAGACAGGCATACCCATGGATAATGTAGATGATGAGCTCATAAGTAAACCTGTTAAATGGAATGTGGAAAATATAAAAAGATTTATGATTTATATTGGGCCTATTAGCTCAATTTTTGATTATCTTACATTTGGACTCATGTGGTTTGTATTTAAATGCAATACCTTTGTATCCGATAGCGTTTCCGTGGCAGAAAAAGGTATGTTAGAAAGGCTTTTTCAGACTGGATGGTTTGTTGAGTCCCTTCTCACCCAGACGCTCATTGTACACATAATAAGGACAAAACGGTTGCCCTTTATAGAAAGCAGGGCATCCTTTCATATGACCGTAACCACCCTTTTAATCATGTTAATAGGGGCATGGTTACCATATTCACCTTTTGCAGTTCATTTAGGTATGGTCCCATTGCCGGCCATGTACTGGCTTTGGATCATTGCGTTTCTTATAGCTTATGCGGTCTTGACAAGTCTCGTAAAAGACTGGTTTTTTAAACGATTTGGAGGTGATTAAAAATGGATACCCTTCTGGATGCACTGCAAGAAGGAAGGCTTTTTGAGCTACCAGAAAATGATAAAGCCCATGCCCTTCAGTTTCTTGCCCATATTATTGAGGCATTTCCAGAAATACCGCCTGAAACAGATATTGTAGGTCTTGTGATGAAAAGGGAACAGGCTGCAACAACAGCAATAGGTAAAGGATGGGCATGCCCCCATGCAAGGGTGCCCTTTGATGAAGACTTAATGTGTGTAGTGGGTTGGAGCCCAATGGGAATAGATTATGGGGCTCCTGATGGTAAACCTGTTTCAATCATAGTGATGTATCTTGTTCCTGATAATCAGAGAAATCATTATTTAAAAGAGATATCCATGCTGGCAAAGGCACTTCAGCATTACCCGGAGTTGGAAAAACTGCCGGAGGTAAATGACCTTGATGATGTGCGACTTTATCTTCTTGATATTATTGAATCCACAAAAACAAAAACAGGACCTGATACAAGGGCCCGGATGATACGACTCCAGACAAAACCATCCATTGAAGCCGCTGTTATCCAGGATCTTTCCAATTTAATTATAGAGCCTGTTACCCTTATCTCAGGCCCGAACATGAAAAACATAGTCCTTTCCCAGAACATTAACCTTACAGAACAACTCAACACAGCAGTTAATATCGTAGAGAAGCTTGAATCAGAAGGTGTGTTTCAATATGGAGGATGGAGGGTAATAAGAAGAAATGCCATAAATTATCAAGGAGGATTTGTCTCATATGATTGCATTGCCATAAAACTTGCAAACAATGTATCCCAGACAAGATAGACTTGAGATTTTAAAGATATATATTGGTTTTAACCACAGAAATTTTCATTGTTTAGAATTTATGATATAATCATGAAATCTTTAAAGATTTTTTGGAGGCCCTATGGAATGGGAGAAAATAATGGAAAAACTAAAAGATATGATTCTTGGAGAGATCAAGGAGGAGTTCAGAGAGTTTAAATCAACTGTATCAGGGCAACTACAGGGGTTCGCCTTAGCGATCGAAACGATGAATTCAAGGATGTCCGGTATTGAATCAAGAATGAGTTCTATGGAATCAGATATAAGAGATTTAAGAAAAGCAATAGACGAAACAAACAAAAGAATAGATGACTTAAGGGTTGAACTAAAGGCAGAAATAATGCTCAACACCCAAAGAATTGATGAAACCAATAAGAGAATAGATGAAACAAACAAAAGAATAGATGACATCTATTTAGAGGTTTCAAACATAAGGGGTGATTTAAATAAAGCACTCTCCCGGAAAGAGGTAATCGATGATGTATTGATAAGGGTTCAGAGGCTTGAAGATAAGGTTCTGGCTGCAGCATAAATCAGTGTGTAGACTTACATATGCATATAATAATATGTAGCTATTGCGTTTTTACGGGATTAAAATATTTA
>JAOAFK010000082.1 GCA_026416315.1 Syntrophorhabdaceae bacterium
GATCATCGGTGTTCAGGCAGATGCCATAGAAAGGGGCGAGGACAGGATTGAATTCAAAAAGACCATGGAAAAATTGGGTATACCCATGCCAAGAAGTGCCCCTGCATATTCTGTGGAGGAGGCTTTAAAAATTGCCAGTGAATTAGGCTATCCTGTGGTAATAAGACCGGCTTATACCTTAGGCGGCACTGGTGGTGGCATTGCATACAATCAGGAAGAATTGAGAACCATTGCAAGTAGAGGCATCTCTGCAAGCCTTATTGGACAGATTCTCATCGAAGAGGCTGTCATAGGATGGGAGGAACTTGAGCTTGAGGTTGTGAGAGACAGTGAAAATAACATGATAACAGTATGTTTTATAGAAAACATTGACCCTATGGGTGTCCATACAGGTGATTCTTTTTGTGTAGCACCCATGCTCACCATTTCAGAAGAGCTTCAGAAAAAACTTCAGGAATATTCTTATAAGATAGTGGAGGCAATACAGGTAATCGGAGGAACAAACATTCAGTTTGCCCATAATCCTGAAGATGGAAGGGTTGTTGTAATCGAGATAAATCCGAGAACATCGAGATCATCTGCCCTTGCATCAAAGGCAACGGGTTTTCCCATCGCATTCATTTCGGCAAAACTTGCTGGAGGCTATACATTAAAAGACATACCTTATTATCGTGGTGGGACCCTTGATAAATACACACCATCGGGAGACTATGTGGTTATAAAATTTGCAAGATGGGCCTTTGAAAAGTTCAGAGAAGCAGAAGATAAACTTGGTACACAGATGAAGGCAGTGGGTGAGGTGATGAGTATCGGAAAAACCTATAAAGAGGCGTTTCAGAAGGCAATACGCTCTCTAGAAATAAAAAGATATGGATTGGGATTTGCCAAAAATTTCAATAAATTATCCCTTGATGAACTCCTGGCTTTGTTGAAAGAGCCTACGTCTGAAAGACAGTTTATTATGTATGAGGCTCTAAGAAAGGGTGCAACCATTGATGAGCTATACGAAAGAACAAAGATAAAACGCTGGTTTATCGAGCAGATGAAAGAACTTGTTGAACTTGAAGAGGAGATTTTAAAATACAAAGGCGGACTGCCTTCTGATGAATTATTGATAAAGGCAAAGGAAGATGGTTTTTCTGACAGATATCTTGCTGAAATCCTGGGTATTACCGAAGAGGAAGTAAGAAATAAAAGGGTGAGTCTCGGTAAGGTTCAGGCATGGTGTAAGGTGCCTGTCAGTGGTGCAGATGCTGCATATTATTATTCCACTTATAATGCAGAAGATGAGGTGGAGGTAAGCGATAGACCGAAGGTTATGATTTTAGGCGGTGGTCCAAACAGAATAGGACAGGGGATTGAATTTGACTACACATGCGTTCATGCTGCATTTGCACTGCGAGATGAAGGATATGAATCCATTATGGTTAATTGCAACCCTGAGACGGTTTCAACAGATTACGATACCTCCGATAAGCTGTATTTTGAACCGTTAACCGTTGAGGATGTATTAAGCATTTATAATAAGGAAAAACCCATTGGGGTCATAGTGCAATTCGGTGGCCAAACACCGTTGAACATTGCCAATGAGCTTGCAAATGCTGGTGTTAAAATCCTTGGAACTTCTCCTGAAAGTATAGATCTGGCTGAAGATAGAAAGAGGTTCAAACATGTTATTGAGAAGCTTGGAATCCCACAACCCGAAAGCGGAACAGCTACAACCCTTGAAGAGGCCATAGATGTTGCAAAAAAGATAGGCTATCCCCTAATGGTCAGACCTTCATATGTGTTAGGCGGCAGGGGTATGGAGATAGTATATGACGAAGAAATGTTGACCTCTTATGTAAAGGCAGCAGTGGATATCACACCAGGCAGACCCATTCTCATAGATAAATTTCTCGAAAATGCCATTGAGGTTGAGGCAGATGCCATTGCCGATGGAGAAGATGCATTTGTGCCATCAATAATGGAACACATTGAGCTTGCCGGGGTGCATTCAGGTGATAGTGCGTGTGCCATTCCTCCGAAATCAATTTCAAAAGAACATGTAGATCTGATAAACGAATATACAAAGAGAATAGCTATTGAGCTTAAAGTAGTAGGCCTTATGAATATTCAATATGCCATAGCAGATAATAAGGTATATATATTAGAGGCAAATCCAAGGGCAAGTAGAACCGTTCCTCTGGTTTCAAAGGTGACAGGGATTCAGATGGCCCGCATTGCAACGCAACTCATGTTAGGAAAAAAATTAAAAGATATGAATCTTAGTCACAAAACTTATCACCATGTGGGTGTAAAAGAAGCAGTATTTCCTTTTAATATGTTTCCAGAGGTGGATCCAACGTTAGGGCCTGAAATGAAATCTACTGGTGAGGTTTTAGGCATTGCAAACTCTTTTGGCCTTGCATATTTCAAATCCCAGGAGGCAGCGGGTCAAAAGCTTCCCTCAAAAGGTAATGTCCTAATCACTGTAAATCCAAAAGATAGGAATGATATCATTGATGTAGCAAGATATCTTAAAAAAGCAGGTTTTAAAATCTTTGCAACGAACGGAACTCATAGATTTCTCTCGGAAAATGGTATTGAGTCAATACCCATAAAAAAGATTCATGAAGGAAGACCAAATATTGTGGATGCCATACATAATAAGGAGATACATCTTATTATAAATACCCCGGCAGGGAAAAGCAGTAAATACGATGATTCTTATATAAGGAAGGCTGCTATTAAATACAAAATACCTTACATCACCACAACAGCAGCAGCAAGGGCAGCAGCTGAAGGGATTAAGGCTTATCTTGAAAATAATTGCATGCTTGATGTGAAATCACTTCAGGAATACCATAAAGAGATAAAATAATTATAGGGGGTTTAAATGGCTACAGTTACAATAAAAATAAGCGGTATGTCATGTCAGCATTGTGTTGCCATTGTAGGAAAGGCCATAACAAGTGTAGGTGGTATAAAAAAGGTTGATATTTCCATAGGAAGTGCTTATGTTGAATACGATGAATCAAAAACTACATTAAAAGAGATCGAAGAGGCAATAGAGAAGGAAGGATATAAAATTATAAAATAATTTGGTTTGTGAGTTAAAGCAATGCTGACTGATAATTATAACAGGGTGATTAATTATTTACGTATTTCTATAACCGACAGATGCAATTTGAGATGCCGGTACTGTGTGAATGAAAATCTCCAGTTCAAACCCCATGATGAAATATTAACCTATGAAGAACTGATCAGATTTGTCAGATTGTGTGCAAATCTTGGTTTTAAAAAAGTAAGGCTCACAGGGGGTGAACCCCTGATTAGAAAAAGAATTCCATATTTAATTGAAGAAATAAACAAATTAAATGGGATAGACGATATTGCCTTGACTACAAACGGTGTGTTTCTTGGAGAAAAGATTTATGAGTTAAAACAGGCTGGACTCAAAAGGGTAAATATAAGCCTTGATACGCTAAAAAAGGAGCGATATGAATACATAACAGGTGTAGATGCCATAGATAACGTATTTGTCGGTATCGAGAAATCCATTGAAGAAGGTTTGCAACCTATTAAAATAAATACTGTAATCATCAAAGGATTCAATGATGATGAGATTATAGACTTTACATCTATTGCAATAAAATGGGGGATTCATGTAAGGTTTATCGAATTTATGCCTTTTGGAGATCCTGAATTGTGGGGGCCGTCAAAAATCGTAAGATCAAAAGAAATAGAAGACATCATAAGAACTCATTTTGACCTTGAACCATCAATTAATGAACATAAAGGCCCTGCAAAGATGTTTAGATTAAAAGGAAGTGATGGTCTGATAGGTTTTATAAGCCCTATGTCAACCCATATATGTTCTGAATGCAATAGGATTAGGCTAACATCAGATGGAAAGATTATGCCTTGTCTTTTTTCTGATGTTGAATTTGATGTAAAAAGGCTTCTTCGTGGAAATGCCCCTGATGAGGAAATTATGACATTTGTGAAAGAAGCTGTTAAAGAAAAACCTCATAGAAAATACGAATTAGGTCAGATAAAAAAATGTCAGAGAAGCCTACGGAATATAGGTGGCTAAAAAGTTTAGACAATTAAATAAATAAAAATAAAAAAAAATGAGATTATCAAAATTTATCTCTAATTCTGGTATCACCTCAAGAAGAAAAGCTGAAGACCTTATTAAATCTGGGAGAGTAAAGGTAAATAATAACATTATATTAGAGCCATTTTTTGATATAAATTCTAAAGAAGATGTTGTAACTATTGATGATGTAAAGATAAAAAATGTTAATAAATTTATATACATTGCACTTTACAAACCAGTTAAATATATTTCTGACTTAAAAGATGATAAAGGCAGAAAGATTGCACGTGAACTTATTGATATTGAAGAAAAATTATTTCCAGTTGGTAGACTTGATTATAACTCAGAAGGATTGATTCTATTTACAAACGATGGTGATTTTGCAAATATTATCATGCATCCAAAATATGAAATAGAAAAAGAATATTACGTTAAAGTGAAAGGGTTACTAAACAAAGAAGAAATACTGAGATTGAAAAAAGGTTTTGTTATAGATGGAGATTCTTGCAAAATTGAAAAGGTTAATTTCTTAAGACCTGCACAAAAAAATAACTGGTATGTATTTGTTGTTAAACAAGGTAAAAACAGGATGATAAGAAAAATGTGTTTAGCAATAAAACATCCTGTTTTAAAATTGATAAGAGTAAGAATAGGAAATATAACAATTGGCAACCTTGAGCCTGGACAATATAGGTTTTTATCAGAGAGGGAGGTTCAATATATAAAATTAAAGTCAAATGCCTCTTAATTTTTTTTATTAATAAAAGTTTACATAATATTCCTTATCTGACTTATTATATTTTTTTATAAAGGGGTCATAAAGACCCCTTTATGTTCTTTGAAATCTATCTATTTATCAAACTTCTCTTTTACGCAGGCAAGAGATTCATCAATTGCTTGAACAGTTAAGTCAAGGTCCTCTTCTGTATGACGGTAACATATATAGGCGTGATGATGTGGGGTAAAAAAGAAACCCCGTCTTATCATCTGTGTATAAAATTCTGTTCTTTTTGCCCGTCTTAATTCAGCATCTCCTGTTTCAAATGTAATAAAAAACATAGGGGCAACACCAGATAACTCTGCGCCTGTATCATATTTTTCAAGAACCTTGCGGATTTTATCTAAAAATCTATTACCTTTCTCCCAAATATTATCTAGAACCTTATCTCTTTCGAGGATTTCTATTGTCTTTAATGCTGCAATATATCCATCACTATTCGGAAAAAAAGTGGATGAAATAAATAATTTAGATGCCGCTGCCATCATTACATCATATTTTCCAGTAACAACACTTATGGCATATCCGTTTGCCATGCCTTTTCCAAGAACAGTTAGATCTGGTTTTACTCCGTATAATTCTTGGGCACCACCCATACGGAGCCTGAAGCATGTTCTGACCTCATCAAAGATTAAAACCGCACCGTATTCATCGGCTAAGGCACGAACACCCTCAAGAAAACCAGGCTTTGGTTCCTGCATCTTTTGATGTAAATGATGTCCGAACGGTGTCATAATACTGTCTCTTATACACATCT
>JAOAFK010000122.1 GCA_026416315.1 Syntrophorhabdaceae bacterium
ACATCCTTGATTCTAACCCATTCATCCTCGATTCAATGCCGTTCATCCTTGCATTCATGGATTCTATGGCCAAGGTGAAACCTTGCAATTGACCTGATACAGTGGATTTGAAGTCTTTTGGTTCCTCCTTTATTTCACCCACCACCATATCCTTTATCTTTTCGGCTATTTTTTCCCAGTCCATAGGGCCTCCAAGGTGGTTTTCATTGAATTATATCACAATTAAGTAACCTTGCAAATTAAAAAGCAGGCATAAGGTTGACTCAAGGCTGAAGGGGGAACCTTTAAAAACCTAAACACCTTCAGCCTGTTTTATTTTTCCGAATCGGAAGCCATTTTCGACAAAGATATCAAGATATGGATGAGCATTCCTGGTGTGATGGTCGTAACCCTTCCGAATCGGAAGCCATTTTCGACCCAACAGGGCAGCTGTAGAAGCTGCCCTCATGTCCAGTGGAATGTCGTAACCCTTCCGAATCGGAAGCCATTTTCGACCTTTATGTCAGACAAAGCACAGCCTCATTATACAGTCGTAACCCTTCCGAATCGGAAGCCATTTTCGACGAGGAGGTTAAAATATGTCACATACAATGAATGTGTCGTAACCCCTCCGAATCGGAAGCCATTTTCGACTGATTTCGGTGCCTCTAAAGGAGGGGACACCATACAGTCGTAACCCTTCCGAATCGGAAGCCATTTTCGACTCAGGGTTAGTCGGGCTTACGGCGATGCCGTTTTTGTCGTAACCCTTCCGAATCGGAAGCCATTTTCGACATATGGATATAAAACAGATAAAAAAATTCAGTTTATTGTCGTAACCCTTCCGAATCGGAAGCCATTTTCGACGGGGACATCCCCAGCTTAATGAATATTTTCTTTGTCGTAACCCTTCCGAATCGGAAGCCATTTTCGACGGGGGTGCTGCATATGGACCATATGGAATTAAAGCAAGTCGTAACCCTTCCGAATCGGAAGCCATTTTCGACAGCACCCGAAAATTCCTCTGTATTTTCATACAGTTAAATAGGCATTTTCGAGAACCTATTTTGATTTTTTCAAAATCTGGCATTTTTTGCCTCATTTTTTACCAAAAATGGCCATAAACCCTTGATAGAAGCCATCCGAGAACCTCAGGGTTATTTTTTAATTTTCAAAGAACGCATTAACAAAAAATCATTAACGAGCCCTTTGATACCTATACCCTTTATATTAAGGGTTCTCATATTAATGTTATCAAGGAACCAAAATAGGTATCTTTGCTGTCTGACATCATATTATCAACTAAAAAACAGTAATTCAAGAAAAAATCTTTAAAATACATACACATCCTTTTCATCTTTATTCATCTGCACGGCATTTTTAAGACAACCTTCACAGAGTCTGAACACAGCCACCTTGCCCTGTTTCTTTGTAATGGTCTCAATACCCTTTAAAAGACCATTGAATACATGTCGTTCGATTTCTATGGCAAAAACAGATTTTTGTAATCTTACACCTTTTTTCTCAAGAAAGCGGGCAAGTCTATTCCTAATCCTATCGCTTTCTATATCATAAGAGACTATGCATGTCATATCAGTCTATCCTCAATGCCCTGTATGGGATTTGAAGTTTAAAAGAACGCCTCAAATTATCTGCCATTTCGTCGAGATAGGCATTGTAGCTCATCTTTTCACCTCCGTGATAGGATGCCTTCTGAGACATAGTCTTTTCGAAGCGTCTTATGATTTTTCTAAAACCTTCAGCTGCCATTCTGTATATTTCGATATTATTTCTCTTATTAACAGAAAAATCATCCATTGTGATTTCTTTTAGGTGGATCAAAGAAAGAACAATTCTCTCTCCAATATGTCTTAACTCTTCAAGGAGATCTGAGGCAAGGGCATTGTGTGCCCCTCTGCCTTTATGATAGAATCCAAGCCTTGCATTAAAACCTTTATTTTTTAAGACCGAAGAGATCCTGTTATAGAGGAAAGTATAAGAAAGGGATAACATGACGTTTACTGGGCCATCTGGTGGATGATATGTGCGTCCCTTGAATTCAAAGGGAGAGACAAGATGGGCAAACTCAGAAAAATAAATTTTTGCAGCATTACCCTCATAACCACGAAGTTTATCAAGGTTGGCTGCTTCTGATACCTTTTTTTCAAGCTCTTTAATTTTTTCGCAATCAATGCCGTTTCTTTTTAAAAGCACATAAGAATTGTGAATTTTTGCTGATATAATCTCTTTTGCAAAGGACAGGGTAAATGTCTCATCTTTTGCAAATTTAGCCTGGAGTGAACTCAAATCTGGCATTTCTGTAAATTCTGGATAGAAGCTTCCCCTCTGTCTGCCTAAAATATCTATGAAGGACACAGGGATTTCTTCCTTCACTGCCCTATATATTACACCACCTGATACAGGTGCACGGCCCACCACTACAAGCCTTGAAATCCTGCTCCAGGGTATATTTTCCGATGTATTATCATCTGTCTTTACAATCAGGTCAGCTCCGTCTGAATAAACGCTTTTTGCAAGGGAGGTTAAATATACAGGCTGACCATCTGTCCAGTCATCCTTAAATACAGGTAACCATTCATCTCTTTGTCCTTCATCGTCCTTTTCAACCTCTCTTATCTCATCCTTTGATATGAGATAACCGAGAAATCTGATGGGGGTATTGGGCTTTACCTCTATGATCTTTTCTTCCTTTAGTTTTAAATCTATTCTGGATAAGGTTTTCTGTATTTTATCGATTATGATTTCCTTTGAAGAACCCTCTTTTGTAAGGATTACAAAATCGTCTGAATATCTTATAAGTTTAAACCCTTCTTTTTCCATAGCCCTATCAAAACAGGTAAGGTATAGATTACTCAAAACTGGAGATAGGGGGCTCCCCTGGGGCAGCCCATTTATCCCTTTTGAGTTAAAGTGATGTAAAAGACTTTCAATTGTTTCTGTGACAGGGTCAAAAGGGAAAACGCCCCTTAAAATGTAGATGAGTTTTTCTGTATTTACCGAATCAAAAAATGTGGCTATGTCTGCCTTTATACCTTCTGTGTATCCCTGTTGTATTGCAAGATTTAGTGCCTCTGCTGCACCTTTTCTGTTGAGACCCTTTCTGTAAGCCCAGGCAGAGCTAAGAAGCAGCCTGTCAAAGATAGGTGCAAGATAATCTGATAAGGCCTTGTGGATAAGCCTGTCGGATACGCACTGGATGAATATGTCTCTGAATTTTCCATCTTCTTTCGGGAGCCTGTATCTTTTTAGCTCACCCTGGACATATGTGCCTGATAGCACCTCACTGCTTAATTTCTCGAGAATGGATGTGCCTGCCTTTTTAACATCAGACACACTTATGCCGTCAATACCTGGCGATGAGTTGGGTAGTCTCATTAAAGCATTATGAAGATTTTCCACATCAACGGCACGCTCAAGTATTGTTTTTTCCCTTTGTGCTGGCCTAACCTTTCTTACATTGTCAAGTTCAGGGATGATATAAGCTCCAAATCCAAAGGATGTATTCTTCCCGATGCCAATATACTGACCTAATGTTAATGCATAGGCAATCTCTTTAGAACATGTTCCGTTAATTTTTATAGTACCCACCACACCACCTATTGTTTTGGTGGGTTCATAACCGTAAGGACAGTCTATCCAGATGAGACCGCCATTAGATACATTTAAAGGGGGGTCATTTTTTTGAAATGACACAGATGTTTCCAAAAAACCTCTGTTTTTGTATTTTAAGAGCCTGTTTTCTATGGCCTTTAATAAATGTCCCATGGGATTAATCTCACCTGTAGGCTCAAAGAAAAAACCTTCATCGCAGAATCTATGTCCTTCCTCTTTAATGCCCTTTGGTCTTGGTAGACGAAGGGGGGTATAGAAGACCATAGAAAATTCATTCAAATCCTGTAAAAGCTCAATTTCACTATTTATCCATTCATACCTTAAAACATCAGGTGATTTATTGAATATAGATTCCCCTGTAATTCTACATTTTGCATATTCGAGTTTTATAGTTTTGTTAGGATAAAAATGGGTTTCAGAAAAGTTTTTTTCTTCGGTCCCTGATAATAGTGCATTAATGAAGGATTTTATGCTTTCGTGATAAGGTTGTGGATATGTAATATGTACGGAAAAATCATCCCCTTCTAAAAAATGGTTGTTACCTACCTCTATGGGCACAGGGACAATGAGGGCTGAAGATAGAGTTTCAATTTTTGGTAGATATGGTTTTAAAAGGTGACGAAACAGGGCACTTATGTGGGCACCGTGAAAATGTGGCAAATTATCAATGGGGGATAACACCTTAAAGGAGAGTTTTAAAAGACATAAAGGAGGGACATCCACCATAGAGTTTTTATTTTCTGAACGCCTCCTTCCAGTAGCTAAGACCTTCCTTAGGGTATTTAAGTATCCTTTGCTTCATGTCCTCGAGTTTGTTTATTATGTTGGAGGTGTGTGTAATTATGTTTTTGAATTTTTTGTATGTGTTAAAAAAGTCTTTTATTTGGATATTTAAGGATTCTATGAGGGCATCTTCAGTTAGGTTTTGATTTTCCACTATATGCCATGTTTCATAGTCGTCTCTTTTCCTTATCCAGATTTTGTTTATGTATGATTTTACACTGCCCATACCGAATGCCTTGCCAAGGCCTATTTTGAAACCATGACCTGAAAAATCGAAGTGGAGTAACATGATAAAAGTGGCTATCTCTTCGAGGGTACAGTTTTCAGCACCCACTGTGCCGGTAAATCGAAGGCCAGCTCTTGCCACCTGGGCATAGTTTCTGAGTCTGTGGGTGTAGTTTGGGTCAGTATCCACATTATTTATATTTCTGGCTGTATTGAGGGATCCATGGAGATAGTATTTGGCCCCTTTTATCATACCTGTTGATTTATTGTAGTATCCGTCAATGTCTCTTTTGTTTGGTTTTGGAGGACCTGATATGGGTAGGAGCTCCTGTGTTGCAAGAGTTTCCCAAGTAGTTTTGTCTACCCATGTTTTAAGGGGTATTTTTTCTATTGATTTTTTTAGTTCATTGTCATTAATTTTTAAATAATCTAAAGAGGGGCTTTCAAATATTTCCATTTCATTTATTAAGGAAGATGATTTAAACCTGCCTTTGAATCCAATGTTATTATCTTTATCTGTTTTGTCTGTCATACCAAACATGCGACATCTTGGACAAAGTTTGCCTGTAATATCTTTACACTCACTTGATTCTGGAGGGACAGTGTCTTCGTGGGCGAAAAGCGCCTTAAACATAAAATTTTTACCTATATTAGATACCTTTCCGTTAAAGATTTCGTAATATACTAAAGAACCTTCTTTTATATCCGAGAGGTCTTGAAACCATTCTTTGGATTCGTGATATTCTTCATTTTTAGGGGGAACCCAGATTACAACCTTCTTTTTTAATTCTTCTTTTGGCTCAAAATTGATGGATTTTATTATTCCTGTAACTATGTCTCCTTTTTCTTCATAAAATACATGCTTTCGGCTTTCATGTATTTCTAAATTCATTCCAATTCGGTATGGCCCATAATAATTGAGGTTTGAGTTTTCTTGGTCATCCTTATTGACTCGATAATGTAATTTTACAGTTTGGATAGTTATTTCCCTATCTTTATTTTCTAATATTTTTAATTCTTTAACTATTCCAGGCTTTGAACAAGCCCTTTCAACACGATACCTCTTATAGAGTCCTATATATGGATATTTACCTGATTTTAATTTGACATGGCCTTGAATCCTTGTATTCACCCTGTAACAACCACCCATGATGTTTGCAAAGCCATTGGCTATGGCAGATTTTACAGTAAAGGGGCTTATGGCAAGATGCCCATCTATTGTGAGCCAGCGTCTGTTGTAACCTGTAAATTCTTCTTTATCATTAGGAGGAAAAGATGAGCTTACTTTGTTATCAATGGCAGGGTTAAGTGC
>JAOAFK010000137.1 GCA_026416315.1 Syntrophorhabdaceae bacterium
CAGCTATGCTGCCCTTGTGGAAAACGACCTCACAAAAATAGATGAACATATCCATTTCATAACAAAACTGAGACTTGAAGGAGGTTTTTCTTTATCTGAAGTACAGCATGCATACGAAGTGATAAGGATAGTTCTTACCCCCATTTTGATAAAGGAGATGAAAGGCAAGGCCCTAAAAGATGCCATAGAAAGACTAAATACAAGCCTGTTTTATACGATAACAAGATTCAGCGATTATTTTCAGTCCCTCCATGAAAAGCAGATAAGAGAGCATGCCCAGGATCTTGAAAGGGAGATTGAAAAGAGAACAAAGGAACTTGTAGAATCAGAAGCAAAATATCGTGTGCTCGTTGAAGATATAAACGATGGCTATTTTGTAAATCAGGATGGTATTATAGTCTTTGCCAACAAGGCATTCTGTGACCTTCATGGTTATACTTTAGATGAGATGATAGGTAAACGGTATTCAGACCTTGTATCCCACCAGTCCCTTCCCATGGTTAAAAGGCTTTATGAAAGAAGGGTTGCAGGGAAGACTTCAAAAGACCTCTATATGTATTTCAGACGCCACAAAAACGGAAATATATATCCTACAGAGAATAAGGTAAAAGGTATTATTTATCAGGGTAGATTTGCCGTAGCAGGCATATGCAGGGATATTACGGAACGCATGGAGACAGAAAGACGGATCCGTGAATCAGAAAGACTTGCCCATATTGGAAGGCTCACAACATCTTTGGCCCATGAGATAAGAAATCCCCTGTCTTCTGTTAAGATGAACATCCAGATCATATCAAAGAGAACAGACTTTAATGGCTATGACAAAAGACGCATAGAGATAATAGTGCAGGAGCTTTCAAGGCTTGAGCGTATATTAGACGAGATGCTCGATTTTGCAAAACCCATAAAATTGAATCTTAGACCTGTTTTAATAAACAATGTAATTGATTCATCTCTTGATGTCCTTGATGTAAAGATCAAGGAAAAGGCATTAAAGATAAAAAAAATGTATTCAAAACCAATGCCAGAAATGCTCATTGATTTTGAAAAGATAGAGCAGGCATTGATAAATATCTTTTTAAACTCTATAGAGGTATTGCCTAAAAGGGGCACCATTGAAATAGAGACGAGATTGAATCATGGAATACAGATCTTTATAAGTGACAATGGCCCTGGTGTTTCTCCTGAATATCTTCCGTTTATCTTTGACCCATTTTTCAGTGTAAAAAAGAAAGGAACAGGTCTGGGTTTAACAAATGTAAAAAGGATCATAGAGGCCCACAACGGTTCTGTGACTGCCTCATTAAAAAAGCCAAAAGGGATGTGTTTTAATATTACACTGCCCTTAAAGGAAAAGACATGAAAAAAGGGAAAATCCTTATCATTGACGATGAACGATCGCTTCTTGAATCCTTTGAAATGTTTCTATCTGAAAAGGGCTATGTCATTGAATGTGCAATGAATGCTCAGGAAGGTTTGAGTAAGAGTCGCTCCTTCAGGCCGGATGTTATCATCCTTGATGTAAGGCTGCCTGATATGAATGGCATAGATTTAATAGAAAAGTTAAAAGAGAGGGAATGCCCAATTATCATCATCACAGCATTCCATGACATGGAAACAACAATAAAGGCTGTTAAATCTGGTGCCTTTGAATATATTCCAAAGCCCATTGATGTAGAGGAACTTGAAAATGCCATAGAAAAGGCTTTTAAATCTCTCATCCCATTTTCTGAATCAGAAAGAAAAATAGAAGATGGTTCATCTGGATTTGAGGAGGGAAGAATTATAGGGAAGAGCAAGATCATGAAAGAGGTATTCAAGGCCATTGGGATACTTTCAGAAAACAGGGTAACTGTACTTATAGAAGGGGAGACTGGGACAGGCAAGGAATTGATTGCAAGAGCAATTCATATGCACAGTCCATATAAAAATGAACCATTTCGTGCAATCAACTGTTCTGCTATAGTGGGGACACTACTGGAGAGCGAGCTTTTCGGTCATGAAAAGGGGGCCTTTACAGGTGCAATCACGACAAAGAGAGGAAAGATTGAATTAGCTGGGGAAGGGACTGTATTTTTTGATGAGATAGGTGAGCTTCCCCTTGAATTACAGCCAAAGCTACTAAGATTTTTACAGGAAAAAGAATTTGAACGCATAGGGGGGGAAAAAAGGATCTATTCAAATGCAAGGGTGATTGCGGCAACGAACAGAGACTTATGGCAGATGGTTCAGGATGGTCTTTTCAGGGAAGACCTTTTTTACAGGCTTAGCGTAACAGTTATAAAGGTGCCCCCTTTAAGGGAGAGAAAATCGGATATCCCCTTGCTTGTGGATTATCTTTTAAAAAAGATCAATTATACATTAAAAAAGAATGTAAAAAAGGTAGAGCCCCAAGCCATTTCTGAAATGATGAAATACGATTGGCCTGGTAACGTAAGGGAGTTAGAAAATATTTTAACCCATGCTGTAGTAAATGCAAGGGGAGATGTCATACCAGCAGAACTCATAACACCCCTTTTGGGAAAGAAATTTTTTGCAAAGGAGCAACAGATAAAAAAAGATTTAAATAAAGAATTTACTCTTCAGGAAATAGAAAAGGATTACATCATAAAAATTCTTGAAAATACCCACTGGCATCTTGGTAGGGCATGTGAAATATTAGGTATTTCAAGGCCTACCTTAAGACAGAAATTAAAGGACTACGGTATTTCCCATCAATCAAAATTTTAAAAATCATTGGCATTTTTTTTGCAATATAAGATTTTTATGAAAAATAAGGGCTTTAAGACCCTAAATGAAATAAAAAGAGAACATATCATAAAAGTTCTCGATGCTACTGAATGGGATATAAAAAAGGCATCGGCTATTTTAAATGTCTCTGAGTCTTTTTTAAAAAAAGAGATAAGATTTTTAAAAGAGCCCATTAATATAAGCCACCCAAGAAAAAAAACAACAAAAAAATCTGATTGAAAGAAAATTTCAAAATTTAAAAAAAATATTCATCCCGGAGTTTCAATTTTTAAATACATTTTTTTTCAACCCATTTTATAAAATCAGTCTTTTCAATACTTCCAAGCATGGCATCATTATTGCAATAATTAAAAGTCAAAAAAACAAAAAGGGGGTAATATGAAGAAGTTAATCTATTTTTTTCTTTGTATGGGTGTCGCAATAGGTTTTCTATTAACACCAACGGGGGTTTCTTATTCAGCTGAAGAACCTATAATAATCGGGGCTCCCCTTGCCACTGCTTTTTTATACGGTTGGGATGCTGAAAGAGGGATAAAACTTGCTGTAGAAGAGATAAATGCACAGGGAGGTGTAAAGGTAGGGGCCAAAAAAAGACCTTTTAAGGTTGAAGTAATTGATACAAGGGACCTTGAACCAGGTGTCCCCGTCAGCGAAGCACTCCTTGCTGTGGAAAAACTGATCCTTGAGAAAAAAGCAGATTTTATCGTAGGGGGACCGGTTCGTTCTGAGGCTGCCCTGGCTGCCATGGATCTTCTATCAAAACATAAAAAGGTGAGTATCGTTACAACAGGCACACTCACACCCCTTTATAACAAAAGGGTTGCTGACAATTATGATAAGTATAAATACTGTTTCAGGAATTCAAACAGTTCTCTTAACATGATGAATGAGTTTATTACACTCCTTGAGGATATGAAGAAGTCATTTGGTTTTAACAAGGCATTTATCATGGTTCAGGATGTGGAACATGCCAGAAGAGGTGGCGAGTTCATGAAAAAAGGTCTATCCGATAAGGGCTGGCAGGTAATAGATATGAAGATTTACCCCACAGGAAATACAGACTATTCCCTTGGCTTGACAGAGGCTAAAAATAAAGGCGCTGAGATACTTTTCATTTGGATGGATATGCCTGAAAGCGCAGTATTGCTCAAGCAATGGAGTGATATGAAGATTAGGGCAATACCTCTTGGTTTTGTCTGTGCTGCTGAGCAGCCTGGATTCTGGAAGGCAACAGGCGGAAAAGGTGAGTATCTCATAGTAAATGTGTGCAATGGTGGAAATGCCCCTGCAAAGATAACACCTTGGACCATGAAATTTGTAGAGGCATATAAAAAGAGATGGGGGCTTGAACCTGAAGGTTACGGGACATCGTCAAGCTACATGGCAGTGTATCAATTAAAGGATGCAATAGAAAGGGCTGGAAGCATTGACCCGGAGAAGGTAATAAAGGCCCTTGAGACACAGGATTTAATGGGTGTTTATGGCAGGATGAGGTTCGATAAATCCCATCAGATCATCCCGTCTTTTGATCCTAAGGAAGGTGCTGTTACATGTATCTTCCAGTGGCAGGCAGGCAAAAGGGTTCAGATATTCCCACCCAAGGTTGCAGAAGGAAAGATAATGCTTCCACCTTGGATGAAGTAAAAAATAGAAGGGGGGTAAAGTGGAAATCCTCATATATGGAATTATAAACAGTGTTACACTGGCTCTTATCTCGCTGGGTTTTACCCTTGTTTACAGTATCAGTAGGCTACCTAATTTTGCCCATGGTGCCCTCTATATTACAACAGGGTATATCACATGGTTATTTTTAAACAAATTTGAAGGGTTCCCTTACCCCTTTGCCATTTTTATTGGAATAGCCATAACCTGTATAATCGGTGCCCTTATTTATCGTTTTATCCTCATAAGAATTAGGGGCATGGAGATATCGGAGATCATAGCGACTTATGCTATAGGTCTTGCCATATTAGAGGGGTTAAGGTGGGGAGGATTAAGGGGCATGACCTTTACCCTCCCTGTTTTTTACCCCGGCACCATTGAGATTTTCGGTGTCTCTGTTGATTATCAAAGAATTATTATAGTTATTGTTGGGATATGCACATTTATACTCCTTTATCTTTTTACTCACTTTAATAAAATCGGCCTTGCCTTAAGAGGTATAGCCCAAGATGAAAGGGCAGCCATGATGTTAGGTATTGATTCTGATACCACAGCAATAATTTCCCTTGCAATAGGTTCAGGCCTTGCAGGTTTTGCAGCAATTTTACTTCTACCTCTTGGCAATATCATCGTTGAGGCAGGCTATAATGTACTGATTTTTGCTATTGCAGTATGTGTTATAGGGGGTCTTGGAAGCTGGGGAGGTACTGTCCTTGCCTCATTTATAATAGGATTTGCCCAGATTCTCACAGAGGCATTTTTGTCAACACACTATCAGATGGTTGTGGCATTACTTGCCATTATCATAACGCTTTTAGTAAAGCCTTCTGGGATATTTGGCAAACAGAAGGAACTTGAAGAGAGGGTATAGCCTATGGAAATGATGAGAAAAGAAAGGATTGACAGGGGTATCAAGGTAAGGACAGAGGGTATATATGCCATCTCTGCCATGAAGGAAATTCTGTATCTGTTAGGTCCAAGACTTTTACTGATTGTTGGTGTGCTTTTACTCCCATTTTTTCTTGAGCTCGCACCATACTGGAAAAGGGTGATCAATATAATGTTTGTGTATTCTCTCCTTGCCCTTGCCTTTGATTTTCTTGCCAACTATGTGGGTCTTGTATGTCTGGGTGGTGCTTTTTTTGTGGGTGTGGGAGGTTATCTATCTGCAATATTTAACTCATATTTTCATATTCCTATATATCTTTCTATCCCCCTTGCAACTATACTGGGGGCATTATTCTGTACCCTTACCATTCTACCATGTCTCCCTTTAAGGGGTGTGTACTTTGCAATTGTAACCCTTATGTATCCTTTACTTGCCACTCGAGTTATTGAGGCTCTGAATATACTTGGAGGTACAAATGGTATTACAGGGATTGCAAGTTTTCCTCATGAATATATAGAGCAATATGCAGTAATCTTTGTGATGCTCATATGTTTATTCGGAATGAGGAGATTTGTAAATGAAGATATAGGCCTTGTCATAAGGGGTGTTAAAGACAATGACCAGGCGGTAAGGGCTTCAGGCATAAGTGTTACATATATGAAGACCCTTGCAGTATTTATTGCATCCCTTATGTGTTGTTTTGGAGGCGCTTACATTGCCCATCTATATATGTGGGCAGGACTTTCTCTTTTTGCCCTTGATTTCTCCATAATCCCTATTGCCTCAGTTGTTATTGGCGGTGGCGGTACACTTGTGGGGGCTGTAATAGGTAGTTTCATCCTTGTCCCTCTATCAGAGTTTTTAAGGTTTTTCGGCACATTCAGGATCGTAATCTACTGTGTTTTACTTACTGCTTTTATCATCTTAAAGAGCGAGGGAATAATGGTATATCTTCAGAGAAAGTATCATCAATTTGAAAGATGGGTAAAGGTATGAAAGATAATGTGATTATTTCAGTAAAAGGAATTAGCAAGACCTTCGGGGGTCTCAAAGCATTAATTGATGTGAGTTTTGATGTCCATGAGGGTGAAATATTCGGGATCATAGGGCCAAACGGTTCAGGCAAGACAACCCTTATTAACTGTATTACCGGTTTTATAAAACCTAATGCAGGCAAGGTATTTTTTCAGGGTAAGGATATTACAGGTCTTGCACCACACAAGATTGCCCATAT
>JAOAFK010000165.1 GCA_026416315.1 Syntrophorhabdaceae bacterium
ATGCACCACAAGTATGCGCGGTCCAGGTATGCTCTTTACATCCATAAGGTCAGAAATATTATGGGCTATGATGGAGGTATATCTATTTTTTTCTATCAGCACATCTTCAAGCCCCACAAGCCGAGCATTGGGAGGAACAGGCCTCATCCTTTTATCCCATGTGGATGTATATCTTCCAGGCAGGCCATCAATTATATCAAGCTCATAATTTAGTGAGCCTAATTGATAAACCCATGCCTCATGACAGTTAAAAACAAGAAGCCTACCTGTTTTGTAATTCATGAATTATTGCTTCTTTTAGAGTTTTGGTTTCTAAATTGTCAGGGAATCTTTTCTCGTTTTCTTCAAGTAACTTTATTGCATCATCGTATCTTTTTTGCCAGATCAGGCATTCAGATAAAAGATAAGGATATTCTGGAATTTCAGAATTTTTTTCCATCATTTCCTTTAAGTATAGTTCAAGAAAGTCATACTTGCATTTTAGCTGGCTTGATTCAATAAGGTTTTTCAGAAAATCAACATTATCTGGCTTCATTTTTGCCGCAACATAAAAACATTCAATAGCATCGTCAAGCCTATCCATCTTTGTATATACAATACCTAAAAGATTAATCAATTCCGGATTATTTTGATTTCTTTCCAATGCATCTTTTAATAGAAGGATTGCCTCCCCTAATTGCCCTTTATTTATTAAATCATTGATATTATCAATAGGTGCCTTGTTTTTAAACCATTTTTCCTGAAAAAGCATCTGGTTGTAAGTATTCTGAGTGCCACCAGTATTTTTCTCTTCATTTAGATGAACAACCTTTACATCATTGCAGATTACAATCTGCCCCTTTAAGGTATGTTTCATCTGCATGAAAAAGTCTGTATCCTCCCATCCTGCCCTTATATATCTCTCGTCAAACCTTAATTGTGTTTTTCTGAATATACAGCATGCGGTAGGTATGAAATCTACATAAACAAGCCTTGCTTCGAGGTCATAATTGTTTGCTGTGTTACTACCAGGGGTTCCATCGGCATTCATAAGTCTTGCAGATGCTGCCATTATCTCTCTATTTTCTTTTAGAACATCTATTAGGGTTCTATTCCATCCATAGGGCAAATCCCGTATATCATCATCACACATTATCACATAGGGGCTTTTTGACCTTTCAAGACCATAATTTCTATTCATGGCAGCACTTTGTGTTTTCGATAGAATGATTAAATTGTACGGTGGAATGGTTTTTTCTATAATCTCCATGAGTAGATGCTGAAGGTTTCTTGATGGCTTAAATGCTGGAATAATAATATCTGCTTCAAGTTCTGTTTTAAAATGATAGGGGTGATCAATTTTTATATCATATGGCTCAAGCTCTGAATATCCATGTAGTTTCGCATAGTTTTTATTGATACCCCCGCAAACATTTAATATTCCGCATCTACCACATCTGTCCTCACATGAATTGATCTGTCTTTGAAATTCCCTTCCATGGTCAAGATACCTCTCTGATGTCTTTGGATACACCCCGTAATCCCATTCATAGGGGTCAAACATCACCTGAGGGTTATTGCATATATGGGATTCGTAGCCTTTTATAACACAGAATGGGAAATATCTGACATTTGTCCAAAGGTTATTGGCCTCAAGGATATTTAGCGCTTCTTTTAAGTAAGGCGAAACCTCTGACACCTTGATCTGCACCTGGTTGAGCTTCTCATATACCTCTGGTTGTTCAACAGCACCCCACTGATAATGGGGGTTAAAATTTATGAAATTAACAATTCTTGCATTTACATGGTTTAAATAATGCTGTGCAAGGACAGGCAGGTCTTTATAATTATATTTTGTAAGTGTACAGTTTACTCTGATAAAGCATTTCTGTGATTTTAGAAACTCTATTGTGTTTTGCATCTTATCCCAGGCACCTTTTACCCCGAATAGTCTGTCCTGCATGTCTTTATATCCGTGAATGGAGAGAAGCCATTCACGACAGCCAGCATCAACAATTCTTTTGATCTTTTCTGTGGCAAGACCATTTGTAATGATACAGGTATGTAAACCTATTGATTCGGAAAATTTAATAATTTCAGTCATTTCAGGGTGTATCGTGGGCTCACCCCCTGTAAAATCCACAGAGGTATTACCCCTTTTCTTAGCCAATTTGAGCTCTTGTTTTACAGTATCAAAAGGCTTTGTCCATTTATTATTGTCATAGGTGTAATAACACATCTGGCACTTTGCATTACATACCCTGTTTACATCCACTACCGCCCTCTTTGTAGGAATTAGCTCAGATAAAAACATCTCTGTCCCCCGATAGTCCTAAATTACAAAAAAGATTTCAGATTTTAAAACATCTTCTTCGATTTTATCCTTCCATGTATAAAGAAAAACCCTCTTTTCTCTCTCGATTGATCCCGTAATCTCTTCAGTCTCTCCTGCAAAAAGGGTAATATCGCCAAAATTATCAAGTTCCCCATTGGGATAGTTTTCTTGTAAAACCTTCTGGGCCAGCTCAACATTCTTGGGTTCACTCACTATTATAAGGGGCATTTTTTCGTGAATCTTACCTTTCATATAAAAGTCCACAATCTCCAATAATGTTTTTTTATCAAGTCTATAGATAATGTTTCTTATTTTATCTGATGCATCACAGACCATATCTTCAATGGAAGATACTTTTTCATTTATTATCTTGTGATACATGGATTCTTCATCTATATGGTGGGGTATATGCCACTTTTCCATGAAGGCCTTTAAATTCTTTTCATAGGCTAAGCTATATCCTCCTTCTTGATGCATAAATGTCTTATTTCCAAAATGATAGACAAAGGCATCCATACAGATTAGAGGCTTAAGCCCCATCTTATGAATACGCATGGAAAGGTCACTGTCTTCGAAATTTCCCGGATAAAACCTCTCATCAAATCCACCGATTGTGTCGAACAACTCTTTTCTTATGGCAAGACATAAACCCATGATGACCTCAGTATACATGAATCTGTCCTTGTTTTTCCGTGAAAGCTCCGTTGAATAGGCTACCAATCTACCAAAATCGATGCGCTGGAGATTATCAAAGCTAACAGGGCAGTTATCTATCCTTTGCCTTCCGTTTATATAATTGGATAAAGGCCCTGTTATACCTATTGAAGGATCTGCTGCAAGGGGTTTTATCAAGCTCTTGAGCCAGTTAGGTGTAACGATGGTATCATTGTTTAAAAACACAAGATAGTCACCTGATGCAAGATACGCCCCTTCATTACACCCGCCCGCAAAACCTTTATTTTTATTGAGTCTCAGATAGCGAATTACAGTCTTTGGATTTTTTTCTTTCCATGCTTTTAGACTTTTAAATAAAGGCTCTTTAGAACCGTTATCCACAATAATAATCTCATATGGTATGGTTGTATAGCGGACTATTGAATCA
This sequence comes from Syntrophorhabdaceae bacterium, assembly GCA_026416315.1. Taxonomy (GTDB): domain Bacteria; phylum Desulfobacterota; class Syntrophorhabdia; order Syntrophorhabdales; family Syntrophorhabdaceae; genus JAKORG01. The sequence goes on from JAOAFK010000165.1 coordinate 3,417, forward strand.
AGACATACCTTTGTATAATCCCATTTTTCTTTTACAGGTATTATGATGGTGGATGTTATCTTTTTTAAGTCAGGCTCAAAAAATTCCATATGTTGAGGTATTGCTATTATTTCAGTCTTTTGAGTATCCATATTTACAAGTTGTAGGTAAAGATTATAGATGCCATCAATTTCTTCTTTTAAATCAGGTATTTCTGTATTTATCGCTCCCATTGATAGTCTTTCAATTAGGCCTTTATCGTTTATCAACCTTTTCATAGCATGAGCGAGGGCTTTGGAATCCCCCGTGGGAATCCTCAACCCGTTTATACCATCCTTTATAATAGATGACCCAAAAAAGTCTGTCACAATTACAGGAATGCCAAAATACAGCATCTCTCTCACTACCCTATGATATGTCTCAAAATAAGATGGTGCTATGGCTACATGGATTGAATCTGCAATGGATGAAATTTCATCAGGTTTGTATGGCCCTTTATAACTTATTTTCCCAGGATACCTATTTTCAAGTTCTTTTATCCATCTATGATAATCTTCTATGACACCACCGTATATATCGAGCCTGAAACCCTCTAAATCCTTTATTTCTTCAAATGCCCTCAATAAAACATCAATACCCTTTCTATAAATGGCATTTCCAACAAAGGCGAACCGAACAATATCTTCCTCTACTTTAATATTTGTTGTGTTTCTTTTAAAATTTAATTGGAACCCCCTTGGGATGACCTTTATCTTTTCGTTCTTTATAGGAATAAAATCAGTGAAATATTTTTTAAACTCATCTGTTGTGAATATAATGGCGTCTACATATCTGTCGTATATGAGTCTAATGAGCTCAAATCTATTTTGAAGTTTAGAACTAACAATGGCTAATTCTTTATCTTCTTTGTCATTTATGGGCTTTTGCATAACATTTACCAAAACACACCCTGTGCATTTATCCACACTTTCTGGACCGCTGCATAACGCATTTTTATCCTTATCAAAGATAGGCGCATCAAAAAAACAAAGCTCCTCTAAGTTACACACATTTCTCACTACAACACAGCCAAACTTTTTGAAAGTTTGAATGATCTCTAAAGGCATAAACACATAATCGTTTATATGGACAATATCAGGTTTGAATTCTCGAATGATGTTTTCTATGGAATGCAAAAAATTACTTATCTCTTTGTTGTCTAATTCAAAAAAGAAGCTCTTGAATTTATCAAAACCCCTTACCTTATAAACAGTTAAACCGTTCACAGATTCTTTTTTAAAACCGTAATGGATATCAAAAGAGGGTATGATCACTGCGACTTCAATCCCTCTTTTTTTCATAAAAGAGGCATGGTTATATGTGGTGAGGGGGGTTCCAGAGAGTTCGTATGGAAAAATG
>JAOAFK010000193.1 GCA_026416315.1 Syntrophorhabdaceae bacterium
CAGGTCAACTTACTGATTATGAGGCACGCTATCTGCAAGCTAAACTTAATAACATTCAAAATCAGTATGAGAATGCAAAAAAGCATACCCTCACAACCCAGGAAACAAACACCATTGAAAAAAGACTTTCGGAACTCAGAATGGAGATTACAAAACAACTATATGATAAAGAACGTAAGAAAAAATATTAAAAAATGTGTGGTTTTATCAAAATCTTTTAAATTTTTGTTTGCAGACCTATAGTTTTTTTATGCGGCTGTTTACAACTTGTTTACAACTTTGAAAATTGAAAGATAATATAAGTTGTTAAATGCATTTTCGTAAAAGTATTTACATATTATCGACACCATTGTCGAATAGATAAATTTATTTTCGGAAAAAATGTCGATTAAATCCCACAAATGTTTATTTTTTATAATCTCTCCCTTTTTTAACAAAAAATTTTTTAATATAACTTCTTGAAATCAAATAATTTTTTTTGAATCTATTTAAAAAGCTTCTTTATGGCACACATATTGCTTTTAAAAAAATATGAAAAATTCAAAACATAGAAAGGAGGTAAGAATATGAAGAAAAAGATTTTAATCGGTTTGCTTGTAGCCTTTGCAGTTGCTTTTATCGCATCTATTGCCATGGCAGGTCATGGATTCGGTAAAGGTATGGGTTTTGGTCCGTATCCTGGTTGCGGTGTACCACCTGTTAGTAATTTAACACCCGAACAGGCAGAAAAGATTAAAACAATCCAGCAGGCCCATATTAAGGATGTGGCACCCCTTAAGCAACAGTTACTTGCAAAAAAGACAGAACTTCGTGCAGAGTGGTTGTCTAAAAATCCTGACCAGGCAAAAATCATTGCCCTTCAGAAAGAGATTCTAAATTTACAAGGTAAAATCTTGGAAAAGGCAACTCAGACAAGGTTTGAAGTAAGAAAGGTCCTTACACCAGACCAGCAGGCACAGTTAGCTTTATACGGCTGCGGTAGAGGATTTGGAAAAGGTGGAATGGGCCCCATGGGTCCTCATATGGGATATATGGATCGATTTTAACAAAAAGGGGGATGATAATCCCCCTCCTCCCTCAAACTGCATTGATCTTTTAAAATAAATCAAAAAAACAAAAACTCATTTCTATTGACATTAAAGGGTATTTTTTTATATAGTCCATATCTATATTGCAGTAATTTTCATTACACTTCAAAAAAGGAGGTCTCCATGCCTTTAAATCCAAAGCATCTGAAACACATATGTTTTGCTTTTATCGTGCTGTTACTGTTATTTTTTTTAAGCGGAACTGGATATGCCCAGAGTTCCCAGAAAATTATAAAAATAGGTACTCTTTTTCCCCTGACAGGCCCTGTGGCCACAGCAGGCCAGCGCTGTCAGGCAGCAGTGCAGACTGCTGTGGAAATCATTAACAACAAATACCCTGATATAAAGGTGCCTTTAGCAAATCAGGAAGGTATTCTTGGTGGCCATAAAATCGTTCTTATCCATGCCGACAGTCAGAGTAAACCTGATGTGGGTAAGGCAGAGGCTGAAAGACTCTTCAATCAGGAAGGGGTATGGGCAATTATAGGTGCCTACAACAGTTCTGTGAGTAAACCAGCGAGCCTTGTGGCAGAGCGTATGAAGAGGATTTTCATGTGTGGTGCATCAAGCTCCGCTGCCCTAACCAAAAGGGATTTAAATTTTTTCTTCAGAATGGCACCCACGGATGAAACAGAATCCATTGAATTTGTAGATGTTCTTAAATGGCTCAATAAAAAGAAAAATGCCAATATAAAAACCCTTGGCATAATCTATGAAAATACAGAATTCGGAAAACACGCATCTGAAGAGGCAAAAAAAGCTGCCTCGGCAGCTGGTTTTAAAGTCGTTGCCGATGTTGGTTTCAATCCAGGTGCCACAAATCTAAACAGTGAAATCCAGACATTAAAAAAGAATAACCCCGATGCATTGTTTGGTGCTGTCCTCGGAGCAGATTATACACTTATGGTGAAGACCATGAAACAGATGGCATGGCTTCCAAAAATTGCCATAAATTACTGTTCAGGTTATCAGGATCCCGTCATTGCAAAACAATTAGGTAAAGATGCAGATTACTTTATGGGCTCTTCAGCCTATTCACCACAGTTTGCAAACTTAATGCCTGCTGTGGCAGCAGTGGAGAAGATATTCAAGACAAAGACAAACGGTGTACCCTTTGATGGTGACAGCATCCAGGAGGCTGTGGCCATGTTTGTCCTTGCTCAAGCCATTGAAAAGGCGGGAACCTTGGATCCTGAAAAGGTTGCCGCAACACTACACGCAAATACATGGGATTCTCCTCTTTCACTTGGTGGAAAGGTCGCTTTTGCAAAAGG
>JAOAFK010000210.1 GCA_026416315.1 Syntrophorhabdaceae bacterium
TTCAGGTTGCCCTGAATCTTAAGCGGCCTACCCGGGTTAAGGGACGGGCAATCCCCTCGTGCCATAGGGCACGACCCCTTTTTGGCCTTGCATCGGATGGGGTTTGCCAAGCCTCTGTGTCGCCACAGAGCTGGTGAGCTCTTACCTCACCATTTCACCCTTATCCGCCTGAGACGGACGGTATATTTTCTGTTGCACTTTCCTTGGGGTTACCCCCAGTCCCTGTTAGGGACCATCCTGCCCTGTGATGCCCGGACTTTCCTCCCCGCAATGCGGAGCGGCCACCTGTCTACCCCTTTTCTTTATTGCCTTCTTTGCAAGGCTATCGGCAATTCTATTTTTTTCTCTCGGTATATATTTTATGTCAAAATGTTTAAAATTTTCTAATAATTTTTTTACCTTTGCCATATAGGTCTTTAGAACCGGATTTTTTACTTTGTATAAACCTGTAACCTGCTTTGCCACTAAAAGGGAATCGGTATATATATACAGGGTATCCACTTTTGCTGCAGTCGCCTTATTTAAAGCAAAAAGAAGCGCCTCATATTCAGCCATATTGTTTGTCATCTTGCCGAGATAAAGGCTTTCTTTTAAAATGATCTTGTCGTTGGCATAAATTACAACACCAGCACCTGATTCCCCAGGGTTACCTGATGATGCGCCATCAATGTAGGCATGCCATTCCAAATTAGATGTCTTCCACGAAATAGAAGATTCTATTACAACTCGGACATGTAATGAGTCTATTGTTTTTTGTGACCTCTATGAAAAGCTGCGGAGGTATATTCATATAACAGCCCAAACACACACCATTTTTTACATTAACAACAGCAAGGCCCTCCCTTCTCTGGATGAGATTTAAATAAATATTTCTCAGATCCTCATTGACACTTTTGAGCAACTGGTTTCTCTGCTGTTTTAACTCTTCAAGGGTTTTATCTATATTTGATAGCTCGTTTAACAATCTGCCCTTTTCTTCCTTTATCTCATTTTCTCTTTTTTTCAAGTGTTCAAGAACGCTTTTATAATCCTTTTTAAGGTCTTCTATCCTGTCCATGAGGATGATAATATCTTCCTCTGTCTTATCCATTTCTTCCTTTGCCATTTCGATCTCTTTTAAAAGGGCCTGATATTCCTTGTTAGTTTTAACTTCATAGAGTTTTGCCTCTATCTTTTTTATCCTATCTTTTTCTACATCGAGTTCTTTCTCTTTTTTTCTTCTTTCTTTATCGAGTTCATCTATTACTGTTTTTTCCTTCTCGGCCTTTTTTTTAAGTTCTTCTAATTCCTTGTCCATCTCTTCTATTTTTTTTGGGCCGATTAGTTTCTTTTTTTCATTGTTAATAATGTTTGATTCTAAAACTTGGACTTCATAGATGGTTTTTAGTTCCTGTTCCAAGTCCACCCTCCATAAAATTAAAGGGGGTATCCCTTATGGAGTACCCCCTTTAAATTAAAAATTTTATTTTTTTACAGTCCCTTTTCATAATTTTCAAATTGGGCCCACCTGGGCTCGATCCAGGGGCCTACCGGTTATGAGCCGGTGGCTCTTCCAACTGAGCTATGGGCCCGTAGTTAATAGAATAAACAATAACTTATATTTTGTCAAGGACATACAAAAATTGTGTCAACTCAAAATAGAAATGTTCTCTTTTTATCAAAATAGAAATGTTCTTATTAATAAGTTTTGTATGTTGTATGATCAAATTGCAATTTATAGTTATAATCATCAAATGGACAATTTAAAACAATCTTCTCTGATGATTGTTTTGCCTCTTTTTTTGTCCTTGCTATAATCAATCCAAGCTCGTCATGGGTAATCCTGTCACGGCATGAAGGCATATAAACTATTGCAGCACTAACACTCATAAGAGGAAATGCCTTTCGGTTTCCGTCCCTATCAGTAGATAATAGAACCCCCCTTTCTCTATCTTCAAGCTCATAAAAAGCAATGACATCGCCAGTGAATTTTTCAACAACATTTTTTGTCTTGTTCATAAATTCTGTTTTTTCTCTTTCTTGTGTTATCTTTAAGGCTAAAAAAAAGTCATCACCTCCTATGTGGCCTATGAAGTATTTCTCTGTTGTGAATGTTTTTTTGAGTAAATTTGAAAAAAGAAGTATTATCCTGTCACCTTGTCTGAAACCATATTTGTCATTGAAGGGCTTAAAATTGTCAAAATCAAAGTAGCAAATATAATATGGTGAACTCGTGTCAATCAATGCTTGATCAATAAACTCATGAATCATTGTGTTACCGGGAAGCTTTGTAAGGGGATTTTGGTCTCTTGCTATGGCAATGTTTTTTTCATTTAGAGCCTTAAGAAGAGACCTGGAGCTCAAAAAACCCACATATCTACCATTTTCTGTAATAAGTACACCTTCAGAAATATCATCTACTGCATAATACTCTAAAATTTTCTCTAATCTGGTATTAATATCTGCTACTTGACATTTGATGATAAAGTCCATGATGGTTTTGCCGATGGTTTTGTTCATGAGTAGATCTTTGCCGTATTTAGAATAGACATATTCTTTTAATTCCTTTTCCCTGATAATACCTACTGGTTCTTTATGATTGTTAACCACAGGGAAGAAAGAAGTATTTTTGTTACGTCTGAAAGCCTCGAAGACAACTGACAGATCAGTAAAAAATTTCTTTTCATGATTATAAACACAAATAGGCTCAATGTATTCTATCTTTTCGTTTAAAAGCTGTCTATCCATTGTAATATCTCTTTTATCATTAATGTTTATTGCATTTATTTTAGAGTATGATTCTTGGAGTTCATTTATATCTAGCGTTGGTCTTTGAATAAAATATCCCTGAATATAATCACAGTTGATCTCTTTGCACAAATAAAACTCCTTTTCTGTCTCCACCCCTTCTGCAATAACAAGTATGCCAAGGATATGGGCAAGATTAACAACTTTGGTAACGAACAGTTTTTTCTTTGAATCAGATTCAATCCCATTGATAAAAAATCTATCTATCTTTATATAATCAGGTTCTGTATTATATAAAAGCTGAAGCCCCGAATACCCAGAGCCAAAATCATCAATTGCTATCTTATATGTCTGGTTTTTATAAGTTTTTATTAGATTTAACTCATTAGAGGAACAATTAAACTCGTGTCTTTCTGAGATTTCAAAGCATAACATATCAGGGGAGATATTGAATTCTTTTATAAATTCTAACGTCAAACCTGACTTATAATCATGGGACTGGATGATTCTGTTTTCAAGATTAAAAAAGAGTTTAAATTTATGGTGATGCTTTATATTTAAAAATTTTTTTATTGCCTTTTTTCTTATCAAAATGTCAAATTTAAAGAGGCAGCCATCTTTATATGCTTCATCGAATAGTTCTTGTATGGAAGAAAACCCAACATCTTCATATTTCCTCAGCAGCGCTTCATAACCGAGGCATACACCATTATGGATATTAACAATGGGCTGAAAGGCAAAATCGATATCTTCTGAAATAGCCTTCCATTTTTCTTCCCTCATTGTTTCACCCCTTATAATTCTTCAAGTTTTCATTATGCTGCATATTTAAACTCATCTTTTTTATTTCTAAAGCTTTCTGAGGCAATGATTCTTATTATGGAGCCAAGCTTTTTTAAATCATTATGGTTGGATATAAGAAAAAATGGATTACATCTCTGACCAAGGGCAATGATCTCTTTTTTGTTATTGGGTAGAATCAGTATGGTTGTAGCTTTGTAAAAAAGATGTTTTTGGAAATATATGTCAATAAGGTGGTCTTCTTTTGCAGCAAATATAACTACAATGATTTTCCCATCCTTTATGTTTGTTATTCTTTTTATAAGGGCTTCAATTTTATCGTATACTACTACATGATCTTCAGGATTTTTATAGATTCTGATGATATCAAAAAGATTCTTACCATCTAATGTATTGCC
>JAOAFK010000222.1 GCA_026416315.1 Syntrophorhabdaceae bacterium
TTATCATTTGGCCTAACAATGCAGAGCACAGCAATGGATTCTTCCTTTTTTGTTCTTCCTAACAATTCATCTGCCACTGTATCATCAATATCAAAGGAATAATCTTCAAGGACATAATAAGGGTTAATCACCACAAATGATAAAGATGCATCAATGCAGTTCAACACTCTAAAAGGAGATGCCTCTCCGAAAGGTGCTTCAAGGACATAGTTTGTAAATTCCTCAAACCCTATAATTTTTCCTTTAAGTCTTATTTCATTTTTCTCATTCACTGATAAACCTCTTAATTTTCTCAATGTCCTCTATGGCGGAGAGTTTATTTGCCCCTTCAATCTCTGTTAAGAGTTCTTCCCTTATTATTGTGTAACCTTTTGGTGCATCAATGCCAACTCTGACCCTTCCTTTTTCGTTTTCCACTATAAAAATCCTTATATCCCCATCTTTTCCTTTTATGATTATGCCTTCATTTTTCTTACGGGACAGAACAAGCATCCATCACCTTACTTTAAATAGTTCAACACATTTAACTCCTGAATCTTTGCCATACTATATAGCATTGCCTGATAGGCATTTGTAAGCATATTAAATTCAGTAACCGCTTGGGCTATATCCACGTCGAGCATTTTAGATAGAGTTTCATCAATATCGATGTCCCTTGTCTCTTTATATGCAATATAATCGTCTATCCTTGAAGCATAAGTTCCAACATAAGAAAGATTTGTCTGGGTCTTTTGAAGGGCAGCCTCCAGACCATCAAGGGATGACCTTATTCCATCCTTATTGTTAGTCTCAAGGGCGTCCTTTAAATCCTTTAACACTGAAAATATATCTGTATCGGAAATAAAAACCCTTTTTCCTGAAATGCCTAAATCTTCCTTTGTTAATTTATCTATATATACTGACGGGACTTCTTCAGTGCCGTTATATGTGACACTATAGTCATCTTTTAATGTGAAGGGCACTGCATCTGTCTTTTCTCCACCAAATATGTAAGTATTGCCAAGTTTAGTGTTCCCTATGGTTACAAGCTGTTCAATTATCCCTTTAATCTGTTCTGCCGAGGATTTTCTTGTTGTAGCATCCATATTATCAGAAGACTGGGTTACGGCAATTTCCTTTGCTTTGGTTAAAAGCTCATGTAAACTTGTTATGGCTGTATCATAATATCCACCAAGGGTTTTTAATTTTTCGAGGTTTCTTTTATACTGGATATTTATTGCCTTTTCTGCCTCAAGGGCGATACCTGATGATTTTGCAACAGGGTCATCGGAAGGGGTCAGTATCTTTTTGCCGGATGCTATTTTATTCTGAGTATTATCAACAAGTTCCTTTATCTTTGAGAGGTTTCTTGTGAATATCTCGTATTTTAAGCTATCTGTAACCCTCATATCTTGCCCTCGTTAAACTGCATCAAGAAGACTCTGAAAAAGGTTATCTGCTACAGTAAAGAGCCTTGCTGCTGCCTGAAAGGCATACTGAAATTTAATGAGATTTGCCATTTCTTCATCAAGGGAGACCCCTGATATATCCTCTCTCTGTTTTTCCATAATCTGCATGGTATCTTTACTGTACTCAACCATATCCTGAGCACCTTTTGAAAGCTGCCCCACCTTATTGGT